>JAIBBZ010000064.1 GCA_019694435.1 Pirellulales bacterium | reverse complement strand
ACCCCTGTTAGCGTGGCCGTCGCGTGAACATCGGGGCGTGGCGCAGCCTGGCTAGCGCGCTTGACTGGGGGTCAAGAGGTCGCAGGTTCAAATCCTGTCGCCCCGACTGCCTGCCCGATGACTTTTTCTCGCAGTAAGTGATTGCGAGATAAGGTTGTCGGGCATTTTCATGCGCGCGGCTCAGGGGTCGCTTGCGCGAAATCCGACACAAATCCGACACACTCGGGCGCTTGCATAGCGGCTGCGTCGCTAGCGCTGGGGCCACTACTTGCATACGATCCCTTGCCTGGCGGAGGCGGTCTCCGCGGGCCACGCGCGAGGGGTCGCCATGGCCAGTCTGTTCTACGATCGAGACGCCCAGCGCTACTACGTGCGCTTCCGCTACGGCGGTCGATCGTTCAAGCGATCACTGGGCACCGAGAATCCAAGACTCGCCAAAGCCGCGATGGCGCGCGTCGATGAGACGCTCCACATGCTGGCCACGGGCCGCATCGTGATGCCCGCGACCGCCGACCCCGTCGCCTTCATCCTCTCCGACGGTCGACGCGAAACGGACGTCGAGCCCGCACTCCTCAAGCTCGGCGAACTCGTCACCGAGTACCAAGCGCGACGCATTCCGGGAGCCAAGGAAGCGAGTACCTGCCGCACCGAGGATTTGCACCTCCGCCACCTCGTTCGCGTGCTCACGCGAGGGACGATTGTGCAATCGATCACACGCCCCATGATGCAGCGCTATGTCGAAGCCAGACTGCGCGAGAAACCTCGTGGGAAGCATGTCTCGCCGGAGACGATCCAAAAAGAGGTCGCCACGTTCCGGGTGATGTGGAACTGGGCCATCGACCAAGAACTGCTCGATCGGGCCGCCCCCGTCACCAAGCTCGTCTATCCCAAACGGGACGAGAAGCAGCCCTTCATGACGCGGCGAGCGATCGAAACGATCATCGATCGTGGAGGTCTTTCGGCGGAAGAGAAGCGACAGCTTTGGGAATGCCTGTTTTTGACCCGGAGCGAAGTACAAGAAATCCTGGAACACATCCGCACCACCGCCAAGTTTTCGTTCATTTATCCGCTCGTGTGTTTTTTAGCCCACACCGGCGTGCGACTGAGCGAAGCGGTCCGCTCGCGGTGACCTGCCCCCTGAAAACCAATCCGGCCCGAATGTTAGGATTTGGGCCTGGTCATTTTTTCTGGAGGGATTGCAAGATGGCCAAGCAGCGATTTCAGGCGGAGCAGATCATCGGCAAGCTGCGTGAAGCCGAGGTGGAGATTTCCAAGGGCCTGACCGTCGGTCAGATCGCCAAGAAACTGGGGATCACCGAGCAGACGTATTACCGCTGGCGGAAGGAATACGGCGGTCTGCGCACCGACCAGGCCAGGCCAAGCGGCTCAAGGACCTGGAGAAGGAGAACGCCCGGCTGCGACGCCTGGTCGCCAACTAGGCCCTGGACATGGAGATCCTCAAGGAAGCCGCCTCGGGAAACTTCTGAGCCCGACGAAGCAACTCCGCGCGGTCGAGCACGTTCGTTGTGCATTGGGCCACGAGCGCGTGTCGGAGCGTCGGGCTTGTCAGGTGTTGGGCCAGACGCGCTCGAGCCAGCACCGGCGGCCGCGGCAGAGTCCGGGCGACGAGCCGCGGCTGGTGCGGCGGATGATCGAGTTGGCGACCCAATACGGCCGGTACAGATATCGACGGATCACGGCGTTGCTCCAGCGCGAGCAGTGGCGCGTGAATCACAAGCGGGTCGAACGTCTCTGGCGGCAGGAGAGCTTGAAGGCAGCCGAAACGTCGCAGGCTGTGGCTGAATGACGGCTCGTGTGTGCGGCTGCAGCCCGCGCATCGAGATCACGTCTGGAGCTACGACTTCGTGTTGACGCGCACGCACGACGGCCGGCCGGTGCGGATGCTGACGGTGCTCGACGAGTACACACGTGAGTGCCTGGCGATCGACGTGGCCCGACGCTTGACCAGTGAAGATGTGTTGTAACGCTTGACTGACTTATTTATCCGTCGCGGCGTGCCCGATTACATCCGCAGTGACAACGGCGCGGAGTTCACGGCGCATGCGGCTCGCGACTGGTTGGTTCGAGTGGGCGTGCGGACGCTGTACATCGAGCCGGACAGTCCCTGGGAGAATGGATATATCGAGTCGTTCAACGGCAATTTGCGCGACGAGCTCTTGGAGCGTGAGATCTTTGACACGCTGCTGGAGGCCAAAGTCTTGATCGAGCGTTGGCGGCGCGAGTACAACACGGTCCGGCCACACAGTTCGTTGGGCTATCGACCCCCGGCCCCGGAGGCGCGCCAGCCGTGGCCCGCAGCTTCCGCTACGCTCCAGCCGCGGGCCACGGCTGAGAAACAACAGCAGGCAGCACTAACTTAAACACTGGTGTCATTCGAGGGGGCAGGTCAGAACTCCGCGGGCATCAGTCACCAGGTCGTGCTTACTGCCGCACTTGCCGCGATCCGTCGGGTTCGGGCCGCATTTTCGCCGCCAAGCGATTCCCTACCCCCAGATGCTCGCATTCACGATGGTCTAAAGATTGGGGGAAGGGCCGTGCTCACAAAACTGCAACAATCTTCGTGGCGTTCGGCGTTACACCGGGTGCCCCGGTTGTTGCAGATCGCCGGCGATCCACCATTCCTGCACTTCCAGGGCCATTTGCGCATCGATGTCGCGGATGGTCGAGTTGAGCTGTCCAGGCGTCTGGGGCGTTCGCAACGGTGTGGCCAGGCGTTTCAAGCGGCGGGCCATTTGGCCCGAGCGGTGCGTCGTGCGTTCGTGATCGAGCAGCCGCTCGATGGCGTGTAGCGCCGCCGCGACCGCCGGCAGCAGGATCGCCAGCACCGTCACCAGGTTCGCGCCAACGTGGTGGCCCGACTCGTCGTGGACGACGAGGTGCAGCAAGACCATCGTCAGGGTGAGTAAGAAGAGTGCAAAGGTAATTCGTTCGGCCCCCTCGGCACGCGCGTGCGCTCGCTCGGCCTTGTTTTCGTGGAACTCGATTTGCGGTTTGATCCAGGCGTTGAGCATGACTTGCTGCAACAGCTCCTCGGTCGCCAGCGGTCGATCGCCCGGGCCGTGCAAGTCGTGTTCGACATCGGCGATAACGCGGCTCCAGGCGTCGACAAACCAGGTTTCGGGGCCGTGATACAACGCGGGTGGCCCGGACTTCGCGCGCGGCGCCAGGCCCAGCCGTGTCAACTGATCGTAGCCCGGTAACAAGGCGAGAAATTGCGCCCGGCGGAGCCACTCGGCGACATAGCGATCGTTAAGAAACTTCTCGCGCCACTTTTCGCGCCGCAGCACGCGCAGCAGTCCCCAGGCAGCCAGCAGCGCCAGGAATTCGCCGACGATCAACTCGTGCCACAGATGAAATACGTGCTGGGCTACGCCGATCGTGATGGCCAGCAAGGCCAACAGGTAGATCGCCGCGGCC
Organism: Pirellulales bacterium; assembly: GCA_019694435.1. NCBI lineage: Bacteria > Pseudomonadati > Planctomycetota > Planctomycetia > Pirellulales > Pirellulales bacterium. Next base: position 9,817 of record JAIBBZ010000064.1, on the reverse strand, counting down.
GAATAGCGGTAGAGCCGTTGGTAGTGTTGCGCGAGCAGATCGGCCCACGCCAGCGGCGGCAGAATCGTCGCGCCGAGCTTCGGGGCGATGTCTGCGCGTCCGAGCGGAACCAGTTTCGTACCGAGTTCGTCCTGCATCTTCCGGAGCCCGTCCGCGAAGGCGCGATGGGTGACCGCGCGGTCACGGTGAAAGGCGCTCAGCCGGTGAAACCCCAGGGAAAAATCCTTGGCACGCCGGGGCAGCTCGACGCACTCGGCGCCTTTCAAGATCGAGTCTCGGCGATCCCAAAGCCACTTCGGACGCGGTTCTGGCGGCGCGGGAACGAGGAACTGGATCTTCGGCAATCCGGTCGCGTCCTCGACGAACCTAGAATCGACCGGTGAGCCCTCGCGGCGGGCATAGATCCAGATGACCGGCCGACCCTGGTCGATGGCATACTGCACAATCTGTTGTGTGCCTCCTGTGCCGCCGGCGGGGTGGCCGTCCCACAGCGCGACCAACACGTCGCAGCGGTTCACCACCGCATGGCCGGCCAGTTGATAGGCTTCGTCGCGCCGCGGGCCCGGCTCGACGTCGGTCGGCAGCAGGCGATCGGCCTCGTTCGTCGTCGCGGCCCGGGCCAGCAGCCGCTCGAAGTGGTCGCGGACTTCGGCGGTGGTGAAGTCGACGCGATACTTTTCCAGCGCCATCGGCAAGACGGCGTCGAGCCGGGGCGGCGTGTGTGATGGATCGATCGTAGTTGGCGCTCGTTGCAGCACGCGCTCGGCGACAAGTTGATCGGCCCCCTCGGCCAACGGCGAGACCACGACCCAGCGAAACGGCGTCTGTTGACCGCGCGGCACCTGGTCGAGCGCGCGCGGTACAGCGGGCCAGACGCGCCGCAACAGGGCCAGGGCCACCGCGTCGACGCGCTCACCGCACCAGGCGACCCACTCGGGCAGGGCGTTCAACTCGAGCTTCGGCCGCGGGGTGCCTGTTGCCGGACGGGCCGCATACTCGACGAGCACGCGTTCGACGTGATCGAGCGCCTGGTCGACCGCCGCCTGCAAGCGAGGCCGTTCCTCGGCCGCCAGGTTGCGATGCCCGGTCACGCCGATCCGCAGGTCGTAAGGAGCAATGGGAGGGGGAGACATTTGTTGAGAGCTAGAATCCAAATTGATCCGACGGTGCGATGGCACAACTGCTTAAACCAACCCCCTCGCCGAACGCAAAAAGGTCCTACTTGCCAGATTAATGGGGCTGTGAGTATCGACGCGCCGCGTCTTCCACTATAACCCTTGTCTCCTGCTCGTCGTATCCCAGTCTTCTGCGTAGTGACACAAAGCATTCAATAGCCCTGTCTAAATCTGGTTGGGGCTGACGCACGTGACCAGACAAGCTGAACAGTTGCTCCATCGATCTCCGATACAGGACTTCAGAGTCGAGTAATCTATCCATGTAACCATAAAGCTGGCCCAAGCGATGATACGCGACGGAGAGATCACGCATTGACCTCAGGTCTCCTGGCAATCGCTGCTGCATATCCGTGCAAAGAGCTACGCTCTCGGAGAGCAATGGCTCTGCCTTCGGGTACTCGCCTAGCAGCATTAGGGCATTTCCAAGATTTCCGGTTGCCACAGCATATTCCCGTCGGCTCCGATTGTCTTCAGGGCTCTGCTCATGAAGTTGCTTAACTCTGACATAGTATTGCTCGTAAAGGGCGGCTGCTCGTTCACGTTTCCCAATCCTTACGCACCAATTTCCAAAGTCACAGCAGGTGACCGCCAGTTCGCGATGTGCGCGGATGTCGCCTTGCAGGTGCTCTTCGAGCGCCTCGCCAATGCGCATTGCTTTTTCATATAAGGCCTCAGCCTCGAGCAGTTGCGGCTCGGTGCTCATGCTTAAGATTAGATTGGCTGAGGATCGATAGAGTGTCGCAGCCTCGCCGAGATATTCGACATCGCTCACTCCGTCCACTCGTCCGCAAACTGCAATTGCCTCGGAGTAAAGCACTTGCGCTCGACGTGGATGCAGTTCGAGGCGCATTTGATCGCCAAGCTGTCTAATTGCGACAAAGTGCCGCCTGCGCGACTTGGCATCGCCGTTGTCTTGGTTTGAAGCGCAGCGGCGTGCTCGCCTACATAGGAATCGCGACTCGCGAGTTCTGCCAAGCTGCTGTAAGCCACTGACAGTCAAATATGCTAGATCTACCGATCCAGGCATGACGTCAATTCGCGGCAAAAGGAATGCGAAAAGGGATTCCAGTATCCAATAATGCGATGGGCCCCATTGATCCTTAAGGGATTGGCATGCGAGCCTCGCCAGCTCGATTAAGTGCATTTCATGTGGCACCAAGGATTGTGTTGATAGCCGCGATCGAACCGCCTCTTGAACAATGCGGTGCATTCGCCCCAATGGTGTATCAACAAGTGGCACCAGCAGCCTCATGCGCTCGAGGCGCCGTAGCGAGTCGGCCAATGGGTCAGCTAGCGTGCTCCTCTCAACATCCGCTGACGAGGGCAAGGCGGCTTGGCCGACCGCCGCGAGCCATGGAATTGGCACGCGGTCGGGCGGCAGCAGCGCGCCATGTTCAACCAGCAGCCGCTCTAATGGCGTGAGGGCATTGAGCGTAGGTGCGAGCAGTTCGGACAGCGACTGTTCGACGTGCAGCGAAAGAGCGGTGGCATCGGTGATGTTGCGCTTGGCTGTGTCCTCGACCAGCGAAATGCCCTGTTCGCGCAAATGGTCGCGGTAGCGACGATAGGTCCACTCGGGATGCTCGGCCAAATAGACAGCTACCACTTCCAATGCGAGCGCGTGACCGCCCAATTGATAGACGACCTCAATCGCGGCGTCCCGCTCGTCTTTGTATGAGTCTTCGCCTAGTGGCCGATAACGCGTAAGCAGATCGAGACCGTCCTCTGGGAGGAGCGAGTCAACCGGCAGCCAGGCGATGCCATGCAGTGCATTCCCCTGCAGGCGCGAGGTCGCCAGCACGTGGATGTGCTCCCCGTGCGGCAGGCTGCGACGACGGCTTGCCGGCGAAAGCAATTCGGCGTCGTCGAGGTTATCGAGAATAAACAGCGTTGCCGTGCCTTGCTCGAAGAGCGACTTGACCCGGTTCCAGCACTGCTCCGGCTGCTGGCTACGCTCGGCCGCGGGTATGGTGAGACCGCGATATGCCGCCAGGTCGATGATCTTCGATCGCAAGCCGCGCAGGCCCGAGCAGTCGATCCAAAACCGTCCCCCGGGGTATTCGTGCCCGTAAGCATGCCCGTAAACCAAGGCCAAAGCGCTCTTGCCGATGCCGCCGAGCCCGTTCATCGCCGCGATCGCACCGACTTGGCTGCGAATGAGTTGTTCGCGAATCTGGTGCAATTCGTTGACGCGGCCGGTGAACCGCGGGTTGTAGGGTGGCAGATTCGAGGGCGACGCGTCACGGCGCCGGGCATAGTCGAGCCGCCGGTGGATGGCCTCGCAAATTTCAGCGATCTGTTGCCGAGCTCCTTGCTGCTCCAGCGCCGCCTGGCCCTGGGGCCACCAGTCGAGGCAGGTGTAATACTGCCGGCGCTTGAGATTGTGCATCCAGCGGTCCATCGGCAGCTGGACGTCGTATTGATCGAACGCCGGGTGCTGCACGACGTAGATCGGCGCGATGCCTTCGCCCGGCAGTGCGTGGGCCAGCTCGTGATGGAGGTATTCCTCCCATTCAAGGCGGCAGTAGTCGCTAGCGAAATAGGCCGGCGATAAGACGCCCAACATGATCCGCGACTGGCGCAGCCCGACTAGAATCCGCTGCTGCCAATCGTCCATGCCGCGGATTGACTGGGTGTCGAAAAACACCTCCAGCGGCCGGCCCGCGACGTGCTCGTATTCGCGTCGGATCGACGCGACCAGCGCGGTCACCATGCCGGCGTGCGCGCCTTCGTTGTCCTGGTGGGCGTAGCTGACGAACAGGTCGTAGGGCATCGTCGCCTTCCGAGGCTGCGCGGAATCGTTGATCCCGAACGGTCGCGAGCTTCACCGCGGCGATGGCAAGGCACTCGGCCAACGCCGCTTCAGATCTGCTTGACGATCGCGAAACCGGCGTCGGCGAGTGCCGTAGGCAGGTTGCGGACCAGTTCACGATCGTACTCTCTTACATCTTCCGGAAGCTCGCTCCAATCGACAAGGTTTTCGTGAATCAACCGCGGCTTGTCTGTTGGCTTTCCGTATCTCCATCCCGAAGACATGCGCTCGTCGCACCAACGCTTGTGCTCCTGTATTGCGAGACGCGCAATTTGACGACCGTTGAACGCGACAATCGGCGCCTGGTCATCGCTCAGCGCGGCGAGCGGCAACAGGCTGCAGCCGATCGCCGCCAGCTTGTTGGGGATGTCGGCGGCAACTTCACGGTTTGAATGTTTAAACGTCTCGGCCAGTTGATCCCACGGCTGCATGGCCGGATCGTCGGCAGGCTTGCGCTGGGCCTGGTCTTTCAAGTACTGGTTGTGAATGGCCATGGCGATGCGTTCGCGCGCCGCACCGAACAGCAGGTCGCGCTGCAACAGCGCGCCAAATGCGTGGCGCTCGACGTGCAAGTCAAGTTGGGCGGCCGGCGGCAAGGCCGAGGGCACAAACGAGTGGACGTCGTTGAGCATGCTCATCTCGACGACCGCCTCGAGCGAGCGATTGCCGTGCTCGTAATGCGGCACCTTGAGCAAGGCCCGCAACACGGCATCGTCGATCCGCACGACGTGCTTCGAATCGACGATCCGCTCGCGTTGTTCGAGGAAAAACCGCAAAACCATGGCGCGGCGAATGAGTGCAAACCGGTCGTCCTCCGCGGCCGGGTTCGGACCGAGCACGTTGACGTAACCTCTCAGCCGGCTAACGAAATCAGGTACTTTCGCATTGCGATACGTCTCACGCTCGCTTTCGGCCTTCGCCGGCGGCTCACTGGCGAATTCCGCAAACGTATGCGTCGTGCCTCCGGCGAAGACGAAGATCGCCTTGCCCAGCGGGTGCATCGACTCGCCGTCCTTGAATTTGCCGTCCTGCATCGCCGAGAGGAAATATTTGAGCCAGCCCCACTTCTCACTGCCCAGCGAGGCATCGAATTCGTCGAAAAAGACCAGCGGCGTCCGGCCCTCGAGCACGACGTCGCGGACCTTGTGAAATGCGTCGATCAGGTCGCGCGTCGCAACGAACTGAGCGATGTTGAACTCGAGGCGCTTGATGGCGCCATCGGCGGCACAGGATTCGGCGACCTGCTCGACGCCAAAGGACTTACCCGAGCCGGGTGGCCCGAAGACCCCGATGCACAGCGGCCGCTTGACGCGTGACTGCCTCAGAAACTGGCGCATGAGATTGCGAATCGCCTGAAAGCTCTCGATTTCGCTGCGATCAATCGTGGCGAGCTTGTTGAAGTGGATCAGCGGTACGCCCTGCGGCGCTTCGTCCAGTCCATTGCGAACGATCTTGTTGGCGACCGACTCGAGACTGAGGCCCCCTTGCTTCGCAAGCAAGGACCAGTGCGTCGGCAAGTTGCGATAATCGTCAATCTTCACGCAACTGAGCCGTTGATCCTTGGAGTCCGTGCGTATGAGTTGGGCAGCGTTTGGATAGTCGATCTTGGTGAGATCGGAGCCGAAGGCTTTGACCAGCAACCGGCGCGAGGCGCACACTCCCTCTTCGATCGCCTTGAGCATCTGGCCCGTCGTGACCGAATTCCCGCGAGCAGCGATATGCTTCGCCAGCACGGCCGACAGCACGGAGCCATAGCCAACCATGCCCCCCTCGTATTCGTCGCAATAGCCGCCCTCGAGAACGGTCGTGTCGAAGATCAGGTGCATCGAGCCGGTTTGGGCCTGGGGGTCAAAGCTGTAATACAGTGCCCCATCCAGGCCAAACCGCACGATCAGGTGTCGACACTTGTGAAGATTCTTGAACACATCGTTAGGCTGCGATTCGATCGCGATGGCAAAATCGCGGACCGTGCGTTCCCAGGAGAGTCGCCGGCTGATGCTCACTTCCTCGCTGCGCAGATCATCGGCATTGAGCACCACAATCAGCCGATCCAAGTACTGCTCCGTGAATAAGTGGTTCGACAACAAGTTGCCCTTGCTCTCGGCCAGCGGGCGATGCGTCTTGAAAATGATCCACGGCTTCCCCCGCCCGCTCGACAGGGCCTTGGGCCAGGCCCGGCGATCGCGACGGAAGCCGTTGCCCGCGTCGTCGAGGACGATCACCTTCGGGCTGGCCGGCTGACGGGTGATCGCGCGCGCCGGTGGTGTCTTCGTGGCAGGCCCGCAAAACCCGCTGAGGCTGCCGACGCGATAGGACTTGTCCTTCTTGTAGGCGTCGGGGTTGCTCTGCTTGTCGGCGATGGGGCGACTCGGCTTGAGCTCGAGTTCGACGATCGAATGCACGGCCTCGATCGGCAGAATGTTCTCCAGGGGCAGACGCAGCGTGGGGGCCACGACCTTGGTCGTCCGCGAATTGGTGAGCTGGCGCAAGAACCGCGCCAACAACAGCGCCCCACCCTCGCGGGCAATGTAACGAAAGCCGGGAATCAGCCGCCAGTTTTCCGTGAACGTGTCGGCCCCGGAAGAGTGATCACGCGCCGGCACCGGCACGATAAACCAGTCCACGCTGACATCGCCAGTGACGATAATGTCTGTTGCCATGATGCTTGCAGCCAGATGACCGGGGTTGGCGCTGTATTTAACCAGCGCTGTATTCAAGCGGCGTCGAGGAGCGGGCTCATCGAAGGCAGGTGTTAGAGTAGTTTCTGCCAACTCCAGCCGAAAGCGAAAAAACCGGCATTTCACGCCTGTTTTTTCGCAGGCGCGACCGGGCGAGCGGCCGGCAGGGCGCACGTTGCACCGTGCAGAGGTTCGAATAGGGACGCCCTCTGTGTTCGTGAAACATGCGGGCGGCAAGCTGTTTGCAAATGGTGGAGCGGCGAAGCGAACGCGATCTTTCCGGCCGAGGAACGATCCTCGCTCGGTGTGATTGCAGTGTACGCACCTTTCGCGTATACCGGCCGGGTCTGGAGCGTCGTCAAACATGCCGCGTCGCCGTTTCAAATTGAGCGGTGGCGAACCTGAGGCGCGATGACGAACGGGGGCGTTCGCGATGCCCGATTGCGATCTGTTTCTTTCCTATTCCCGCAAAGACAATCGCCCGGCGGCGCCCGGCGGCGTGGGCTGGGTGACCGCGTTCCACCAGCGCCTGCTCGATCAGCACAAGCGGTTTTCGGGCCGGAAGCTGAAGGTGTTTTTCGACGCCCAGTCGATCGATCACGGCGCCGATTGGGCCCGCTGCCTGGCCGAGGGTTTACGGAACAGCCGGCTCCTGATCGCGTTCCTGTCGCAGAACTATCTCGACAGCAAATGGTGTCGCCAGGAATGGGAGGAGTATCTGCGGTTCGAGCACACGCTGGCCCGCGGCGACGACGGCATCGTGCCGATCTTCTTCGAGCTGGTTCCCAATCTCGACGGCTCGCCCCCCGCGGCCGACCTCGATCGGCAAATGGCCGCTTGGATCGCCGACATCGCCCGCCGCAATCGGGGCGAGCAGTTCCAGCTCGTACCCTGGTTTAGCCGCGGTCCCGAGGTGCTCCGCGAGCTCGACGCCGCGCAGCGGGTGGCCGAGTTGCGCGCGTCGCCACGCGACGACTCGGCGTCGCCGCTCGACCTGGCCCAGCGGATCGAGACGATCGATCGGCACATCGCTCGCCGGCTCGATCGCACCACGCTGGCCGAGCATGCCCCGGGCAACCTGAATCGCTCCTACGAACACTTCGTCGGTCGCGGGCGCGAGCTGCGCCAACTGCACGAGGCGCTCATCGCCGATCGGATCGGCCTGGTCGGCGCGCTGCATGGCCTTGGAGGTCAGGGCAAGACGGCCCTGGCCGTGCAATATGCGTACGCCTACGCCGAGTACTACGCGGCCGGCGGTCGCTGGTTGCTGGGTTGCGAGGGGCGCCACGAGTTGGCCGAACTGCTCGAGGAACTGCTCACGCTGGTTGGACTCGAGGTGCCCCGGCCGCCTGCCACCTTGTCAGGCCAGGCGGCCAAGGACTTCGTCGTCCAGAGCGCCTTCCAGGCGCTCGAGGCCTGGTGCCGGGCCCGCGCTCCGCAGCTCCGCGCGCTGTTGTCGCGCGAGGCGCGTTTGCATGGCACGGTCGAGGACCTCGGCCCGATCGAGCCACACCTGCTGCTGATCCTCGACAATGTCGATCGGCCGGAATTGCTCGATGCCCCGCAACTGGCCCAGGTCGCTGCGGAAAAGTGGCTGCAATTGATCGTTACCACCCGGCTCGACCCCGACGAGTTTGGCGCGGGCCGCGCGGCGCTCAAGCCGGTGCCGGTCGACGACCTGCCGCCGGCCGATGCGCTGGCTCTGCTGCGCGAGTTTCTGCCTGGCAAGCGCTTCGCATCCCCGGCCGAAGAAGCGGCCGCGGAACAGATCGTCGATTTGCTCGGCGGATTCACCCTGGCCGTCGAGCTGGTGGCTGCCTACTTGGGCGCCCATACGGCCGCCGGCGTCACCTGCGCCGACTATCTCGCGCGGCTGCAGTCCCAGGGTCCCGCCGTCGCCGACGAGGCGGCGCTCGACGCGCGTGCCGGCGGTCAGATTCGCCATCGTCGCGAGCGCCGCGAAAACCAGGTGGCGTTCCTGATCGACGACACCTTGGCGGCGCTCGACGCCGTGTGCCCGCAGGGTCGACACGTGCTGGAGCTTGCTTCGCTATTGCCGCCCGACGCGATCGTGCTCGAGTGGCTCCGCGCTGCGGCTGCGGTGCGATTCCCAGAGCTGGCGGCCGAGCCGTCTCCCGGCGTTCCAGAGACGTGGTTGAGCGTGCTGCGGCAGCTCCTGGGCCGGCGGTTGCTGATCGCCACCGACTTCGCGCCGCTCGAGCCCGGGCAATATGAGCCGCGTCCGCGAATTGTCCGGTTGCATCGGCTCGTGGGCGAACACCTGCTCAAGCCACTCGAGACGCCCCAGCGCGACGCATGTGTCGCGGCGCTGATCGAAGTCGTTTTCGCGAAGGCGGGCGCGTTTGAAGACACCTACGGTCACGATCCGGCCATTCTCTGGCAACTCGGCGCCTTGGAGGACACCGCCGAACGGCTTCTGGACGTGCGCCCAGGCAACCGCGAGTTGGCCCTGGCAGCCGGTGTTGCCGCGACGGCCGAATTCGAAACGGGCCGCCTTGCTCGTGCCGCAGGTCTGTTTCGCCGCAGCCACGCGGTCTTCGAGCAACTGCAGCGAGCGAACCCGGGCTCGGCCGCTGCGGCGCGGGACGTGAGCGTCTCGCTGGAGCGGCTAGGCGGCTTCTATCTGGCGCGTGGCCAGGCGGGGGACGCCGAGGAGGCGCTGCGCTGCTTCCAACAGTCGCTGGAAATCGCCGAGGACCTGCAGCGAGCGAACCCGGGCTCGGCCGCTGCGGCGCGGGACGTGAGCGTTTCGCTGAACAAGCTGGGCGACTTCTATCTGGCGCGTGGCCAGGCGGGGGACGCCGAGGAGGCGCTGCGCTGCTTCCAACAGTCGCTGGAATTGCGCGAGCAACTGCAGCGAGCGAACCCGGGCTCGGCCGCTGCGGCGCGGGACGTGAGCGTTTCGCTGAACAAGCTGGGCGGCTTCTATCTGGCGCGTGGCCAGGCGGGGGACGCCGAGGAGGCGCTGCGCTGCTTCCAACAGTCGCTGGAAATCGCCGAGGACCTGCAGCGAGCGAACCCGGGCTCGGCCGCTGCGGCGCGGGACGTGAGCGTTTCGCTGAACAAGCTGGGCGACTTCTATCTGGCGCGTGGCCAGGCGGGGGACGCCGAGGAGGCGCTGCGCTGCTTCC
>JAIBBZ010000063.1 GCA_019694435.1 Pirellulales bacterium | reverse complement strand
CGATCGCGCCAAGAGCGGCACGAAGCGCTCCCTGCTTACCGATGGCGCCGGCGTTCCGCTGGGGATCGCCGTCGAAGGCGCCAATACGCATGACATGCGACTGGTCGAAGCGACGCTCGAGAGCATGCCGATCGACCGCCCGCCCCCGACTCGCCGGAACTCTCAACATTTCTGCGCCGACAAGGGCTACGATTATCCGAGCGTGCGGGAACTGGTCGAAGGCTGGGGCTACACGCTGCACATCAAGTCGCGCGGCGACGAGGCCGCGGACTGTCGCAACGTGCCTGGTTATCGCGCCCGACGTTGGGTGGTCGAGCGCACCCATTCCTGGATGAACCGCTTTCGCCGCCTGTTGATCCGCTGGGAAAAGAAAGCCGACAACTACCTCGCACTCCTCCACTTTGCCTGCGCCTGGATCAGCTTCCGCGCCGCAGGAGTTTTGGGATAGGCTCTTAGTCGCCCTACGTCTTTTCGCAACGATTTCCGATTGGAATCGCCGTAGGTCGCATATGGCTGGCCTACCAAATGCCAAGCCGAACGGCCGGTTCCTTCGAGAATTATGCCCATATGGGGGCATTAGGCGCTTGACACGGGGGGGGGGGGGCGAGTTTACCATAACGACGATTTGCGTTTGCCTTCCAGACGCTTAGAGGGAGTTGCACGCTATATCAGCCTTCCGGTTTGAAAACGGAAGGTCCTTCACGTTCTCCATGCAGGGGCCTGCCAGTGGTCAAACCAAGCGTCTATCGCACGTTCGCACGGGTCGCGATCGTTCTTGCGGCTGCCAATGCCACGACAGCCCGAGCGAGCCAGATCGCCTTCGACTACATCACGCCGGCTGACAACTCGCACCTCGTCTCGACCTGGCTTTCTGCAAGCACAGCGGGCGGTAACGACTACAAGAAGGTGGCCAGTCAATATCAACCATTGCACGCGGAGTACATCGACCACTTCAGTGCGCTGATCCTGGGGGGCACGCCGACGCCCGGGTTGGTCCCTCCCACGAACGCACAATGGGCGCTCTTAAACGGCCTTTGGCGATTTCAGATCTGGAGCGTCCCTGCATCGTCGCCGCCCGTGTCGGGTTATCCGGCAATCGCGAACTACTATTGGCAGACGCAAGCATTCGCTCCAGTCGCCGTGGGTAACGTTAATCTACTCACCACGCCGATCGGTGGGATCCCGACTCCTGCCGGACTGTCGGCGAGCGGACGCCAGAAGTGGATCGCGGAGTTTGACTTGAGGAGTCAGAATATTCTGCTGGAGCCTTCACGCATTTACATGATCGAGTTAAGTGTCGTTGATTCAAGTGGCGCGCCGTACATTTACATCATTGGTACAGACATCGCGGGATTGCCGGGAGCATCCGTTTCGAAGACTCCCACGCAGAATCCTCCAGGCAACCTGCAATATCCGGCGCAAAATGGCAGCTTTGCGATGAAGATGACTACCGTAGCCGTACCGGAACCCGAGTCCTGGTTCCTGCTGACGACGGGCGGTCTTGCTGTTTTGGCCATCGCTCGACGCCGCCGAGCGTGGCGCGGTCGCCGTGCGCTGATAGGCGCGATCGTGGACGAAGCCAGGCGGCAACGACAAACCACCGCCTGACGGGCACATCTTAGGGGCCGGCGCGGCGGGCGGAAAAGCGAAACCTATTTGGCCCAAGTGCTGTTCTTGTAGCGCTCTTGCAGCAGCGCCGCGGCCTCTTGGGCGCGCTGCGCCTGCTTCAATTCGGTCCACAGCTCGGCGAGATTCGCCAGCGCCTCGGCATGCGCCTGTGGGAAGGCCGAATAGAGCAGGTCGACGTGCAAGAACGCGAGCAGCGCGTCTTTCGGCCGGCTGGCCTTGCGGAGACAATTGCCCAGCGTGTTGTAGGCCTGGGCATGCAATTGGCCGTCCTCGGGGTTGGCCGCGAGGATCACACCCTCGACCTGCTTGATCGCGTCGTCGGTCTTGCCCGTGGCGGCCAGACAAGTGGCCTGTCCGAGGGTAGCCGCGAGACGCTGCGCGGCGACTTGAGGATTGTCGGCCGGCGCTTCGACGTCGAGCGCCTTGTTGAACGAGGCCAGCGCTTCGTCCGGCTTGCCTTGCAACACCAGCGCACGCCCACGGGCCACGGCGGCGCGCATCTGATACTCGGGCCAGGGCGCCGCGGCGACCTTGTCGTAGATCGCCAGGGCCTTGTCGTAAGCCCCGACCGCGGCAAACAAATCGCCCAACACCTCGGCGGCCGGGAAATAGTGGTAGCTGGAAGCATTGCCGTCGACGAACTCGCGCATCTGCGCGCCGGCCTTGCCGACATCGCCGCTGCCGGCCAGGGCCAGCTTTGCCGCGGCCCAGGCCTGGTAGAACTTCAGATCCTGCTGCAGTTCGGGGCGCGCATCGCCCAGTTTCTTTTCCAGCTCGCCGAACAACCGCAGGCCATCTTCGTACCGCCCGTCGAGCACGGCACTGCGGGCCAGGTTCACCTGGGGATCCTCGCCGTCAAACTTGATGCTGATCACCTCGTTGACCGGCACGGCGACGACGTCGCCGCTGGACCCGGCCTTCTTGACCTTGATCTCCTGCGCGGTGATCTCCTGGACGGTGCCATTGACCGTCGCCTTGGTGGTCCGCACCTGGTCCAGCGCCGAGGCAGCGTTCACCAGGCTGGCAAACGCTCCGAGCACGGCTAGCGATTTCAGCGAGGACGTCACGAGTCGGACCTTTCGCACTGGAGAAGCGACGCCTTGTTTACGGCGCCGGTGGTTCGTTCTTGGCCACGGGCGAGCTGAGCGAGTCGATCAGCGCCTTCAGGCCTTCGCCTTTGCCGCCGTTGGCGCGTTGGACCTGGCGCAACAGGCGATCGAAACGCGCAAACCAGTCAGGACCGCCGAAATCGCTCTTTTCGAGCCGGGCCATGACGTTGATCGCGCTTTCGGCCTTGGCCAGCGCATCGGTGCGCGGCTGGCCCTGGCTGACCATGCCCAACCGGTAATAGCAGTCGGCCACGTTGAACCGGGCCTCGTAATAGATGTCCTTGTATTGCGCGTGTTTTTGCACCGTCTGCGCGAGCTTGCTCCAGCCCCAGACGAGGTTCATCTGTTCCGCGCCGCGGCGCACGCGCTGCGCGCCGCCGATCGCCGCGAGGAAATACTTCGTATCGAGGCGTCCCCAGTCCTCGTAGGTATAGGCCGCCTCGATCTGGGCCTCGAGCGCAGAGGGCTTTTTCATCAGCACTTCGACCAGGCGCTTGACGGCCGCTTCGTGCCGGCCCAGGCGGCGTTCGCACTTGGCCATGCGCACATTGACGCTGTTGGCCGACTCGGGCGTAGGACCAAACCCTGGGTCCTGCGTCAATCGTGCCAGGATCTGCTCGTAGGTCTGCGTTGCCTTGCCAAAATAGGCCTGGGCCTCGGGCGACACCTGGTTGTCGACCACCAGGCCCTCGCCCAGCCGTGCAAACGTGTCGGCGACCCACATCAACGAGTTGAACGTATTGCCTTCCTTGCGGGCGGCGATGCGATCGAGGAACAGCTCGAAGCCCTTGAGCACCTTGGCCAATTCGGCCGTATTCTTTTCGGCGCGGAGCCGGGCCACCTGGTCCTCGAGCTCCATGCCGAGGCCCAGGTAGATCTTCGTCAGCATCGCGCTGTCGCTGGTGCCGGTGGCGGATTCCAACGCGTTCATCATCTGCTCGGCCTTGTCGAGCTGCTGGGCCGAGACATATGCCCGCAGCGCGACCTTGTAGGCTTCGACGGCAAAGTTGCCGCGCGAGGTGCTGGGGTCCTTGGCAGCGATCAGGGCCAGGATGCCCGCGTTGGGCATTTCCAGCAGCCGCAGCGCTTGTTCGACCTGGCCCGAGCCGACATAGATTTGCGCGAGCGACAATTCGGCGGAAAGCAGCGTGAACGAAGCACTGCCGGCCGCCGCTTCGCGCATCCGTTTCACGCCGGCCTCGAGCGTGGCCTGCGCGCGGGCAACCATGGCTTGTTGCTCATCGGCCTGGGGCTGCTCTTCGGCCGGCAGCCGCGATTTCTTCAGGTAGGAATTCCACAGCGACTGCCCCAGCTTCAGATCGGCCTCGGCGCGGCGGGGGGACTCGGCGGAAATGTTTTCCAGATGCTTGACCGCGGTGTCCAAATCGCCGGCGCGAATCGCCAAATCGGCCAGGATCATCCAGGCCTCGTCGGCTTCGCTCTCGTTCGGCCAGGTGGCGCCGAGAAACTGTGCAATCGACACCATCTGCGCTTGCTCGAATTGTCGATCCGCGACCTGCTCGGCATTGAACGCCGCCAGATACGACGCCAGCGCGATCTGCGCAGCCTTGCGAGCGTAGGAGCTGTTCGAGTAGCGTCGCGCGAGGAACTCGCCCAACACGGCCGCATCGTAATAGCGCCCGGCCTGGTAGTTGACGAAGCACTGGTAATAGCGCACCTGGTTGACGTCTTCGATCGGCGTGTCGGCCGTGCGCAGCGACAGGGCCAACTGGAACAGCCGTGCCGCGTCGGCGCGGGCCGAGTCGGCCTGCTTGTTCAATTCGGCGGCCTGCTCGGCCGGCGCAGCTTTCAACTGGCCGAGCGCGACCTGCAACGTGTCCAAGGCGATGCGCCCCTTTTCCACGGCCTCGGCAAAGCTGGTTGGTGCCGCCTCGCTGGTCGTGTTGCGCGCCTTGGCGACGAATTCACGCGCGGACTGCTGGAATTCGCCGCTGGACTTGGCCACGGCCGCGGCCTGTTCGAGCGCCGCGCGGAGGTCGTGATCGCGCTGCGTGCCGTCTTTTTGCCCTGCCGCGCGCAACACCAGGGCCTGAGATAGCCGCCAGCGGACCTTGAGCCCGTCGGGCGTCCGGTCTTCGTTGCCGCGGGCGCTTTGCAGCCAGGCCTGGCCCTTGGTGACCGATTCTTCGTATTGCTTGACCGCGTCGCTGTTCCAGCACTCCATCGCCAGGCCGAGCGACTTGGTCTTCAACTCGCGAAATTCCTGCGGATCGTCGGGCTGAATCAGCAACTCGCCGTAGAGCGTCAGGGCCTTCTTCGGATCGCCCAGGTCCTGCAGGCAGCGCGCTTGGTACATCCGCGCATACAACCCGGCCAGCAGCTTCTTGTAGCGGTCGTAGATGTTTTCGAACTTGGTGGCCGCTTTGTCGATTAACGACTTGTACTCGGCGGCCGCCGCATCGTAGGCATGCCCATGCTCGAAAGTGGCCAGCGCGCTGAGCAGCATGGCCTGGATCAAATCGAGCCGTGCCTGATCCTTGGCCTCGATTTGCTTGCGCTCTTTGGGATCGATGAACTTCGGAAAGCCCTTGAGCTGCGACTCGAACAGGTCGACCGCCTCGCCCGAGACCTTTTCGGCCTCGGCGAACAGCTTGCGGGCCTCTTGCACGAGGCTGTCTTTCTTGGCGGCCTGCGACGGGACCCGCGACAGTTCCAAGTCGGCCTGAGCCCGGCTGACGAGGATGTTGCCGAGTTGAATCCGCGCGCTACCTGCCAGCGGATGGCCGGGCTGCTCCTGGACGAACTGGTTCAGCTTTTCCTTGGCCAGTTCGAGGCTCTTCATCCGCTTGGGGATGTCGCGTTCTTGGCTGGCCCCCTCGATCAGCGTCACCCCTTCCTCGTAGGTGATCGTCTGCTTCAACTCGTCGGAAATCAGCGGATTAGTCCGGGCGCTGTGCAGATAGTCGAGCGCCACGTCGTACATGCCGCGCCGCTGCAGCTCGTCAAGAAACGCGCGAAAGGGCTCGGCCGCCGTGGCCGGCGACACCAGCGCCAAGCCGCAGGCGACCAACACCCCGACGGCAATTCGTCGCCGCAAGGCAGGGACGCTCGACACTCCGGCGGTCGGGTGACGGCCGACGTCTCGCCGCATGCGTTCTTCCTTCTCTTGTCCGAATGGCCGTCGAAGCGGGCGAGCAGGGATGCGCCGCGAATGCAGCGATTCGAGCCAGACACGCCGCAGGGAGCTGGTTCCGGGTCAGCTCGGCGACTGCAGTACGTCGCTTCCTATTATAGCCGGCAAGCGCGTAACGCAAATGCTTGAAGAGTTTCGTGTTGTGGCCGCAGAACGGGCAACTTGCACGAATTACGCCTGCGCGCCATTCAACGAGCGCCGCGGCGATCTTCCAACTGGGCTGCTTCGCCGAGCAGGGTCGCGAGCAGAGTCACGTCCGGCTGGATCGACACGGCCTCGGGAAGTTGACCGGCGAGCTTGACCAGTTCGGCCATGCGGACCCCACGGGCAAAGTACGAACCTCGCAACACTTCGGCAGCGCCGGCGGCCAGCGCGGCTTGTTGCAGGGCAGGGGAGGCCTCGCCAAAGCTCTGGGCGAATTGCCGGCGGAGCACCGTCTGGCGCAAACGCATGGCGACTCCGCTGCGCGGCTCGCGCCATTCGACCGTGGCCGTCGCGACCACGCCGTCGGGCCGAACAACCCTCGGGCCGGTCTTGGGGGCGGGCTCGTCGCGCAATTTCACCTCAAACAGCGCCACGCATGTTTGGCCGAGACGCAAGTCGGATTCGCCCTGCGACGAAACCATGCCCGCCACCGGATGCGACTCGTGCCCCAGCAGGCGATAGCTTTCGACCAGTTCCGGATCAAATTCGACTTGCAACCGCGCGTCCCGCGCGGCGAGCGTCGATTGCCCCGTCGCTGCTTCGCGCAGCGTCGCACCGATCTCGGCCGCGCTGGCGCAATGCATGAATTCGCTGCCCGTCTCGACCGCCAATGCGTTCCAAGGGGCATCGGCTCGCTGCTCGGGCGCCAGCGAGATCACCGTCAGTCCGACGTTGGCCTTGCCGGGCGCAGAAAATCGTTCGGCCAGTCGCGCCATGGAGGGCTCGTCGAGCCGCGCCAGACCGTCGGACAACAAGACGATCCGCCGCCGGCGCCGCGCGTCGGCCGGCAACTCGTCGGCAACCAGGTGCGCCAATTCCAGTCCGGCCCCGATATTCGTGCCGCTCTGCGGCACGAGGCGCTCGACGGCCGCGTCGAGGGCGACTCGATCGTTCCCCGGCAAACCGTCGACGACGATCGAAGGCTGCTCGCTGAAAGCGACGATCGTCCAACGGTCCTGCGGCGCCGCATAATCCTTGGCCAGCCGGGCAAACTCGGCATGCAACGCATCGCGGACCATCGCCAGCCGGCCGCCCCATCGCATGCTGGCCGAAAGATCAACCACCACGATCAGGTCGAACGGCTGTCGTTTGCTTGCCGGTGGGTCGCCGACTTGGACACCAAATTGCACGAGCGCCAGTCCGGCTTCGTTCCGGGCCGCGGCCAAGGGCGATGGGCCCGCCGCCACGCGCAGCCCGAGTTGACGGCCGGTGGGCGCCGGCCAGTCATAATCGAGCGCCGCCAGAAACTCTTCGGTGCGCACCGCCTCGGACGGGGGCCATTCGTTCTCGGCCAGGCAGCGCCGGGCCAGTTCGAAGCTTTCTGGGCGCGCGTCGAGCGGAACTTGCAGGCCGCGAATCGCCGCTGCCGGCACGAAGGGATGCACCCCATAGCGCCGCAAGAACAACAAGTCAAAGCCGGGCTCGGTCGGCGGATCGAGACCGCGCGGACGCAAGACCGGCATCTTGAACAGCTCGGGCTGATCGTCAAAGGTCCGGTCCGTGGCATAGACGCGCAGCCGTGCCGACTGCGCATCGAGCAACAGCGACCGGGCGTCGGCAGCGCGCGGCTCCAAGCTTGAGGCCAGCGGAGCCGCCCCGGCGTCCGGAACGGCCGCATCGACCAGCCACGATTCGACGCGCTCGGCAGCCGTGTGCAGCTCGGCCTCGTTTACCGCCTCGGTCTGAACCGTCGCGTGGCGCGCGGGATCGAGCCATTCTACGGCTGCCTCACCGGCGCCGGCTCCGCTCGCCAAGGCATCAAGACTCGGATCGGCCGGCGTCGCGCTCGTCGTCACCACGGACGTCCGCAAGGCGTCCGCCCCGGGCTCGCCGGGACGTTGCTGCCAGAGGCCCACGCCAGCCAACAGCGCGGCCACGAGGATCATTGCCGCCGCAGCCCAGATGGGCTCGGTGCCGCGAGCGATTTCGCGCAGTCGGCGCGTCAGTCCAAAGGGCACCTCGACCGTGCGCAACTGGCGATCGAGCGGACGGGAAACCGCCGCCTGGCCCGGCTGGGTCGCACGTGCCGGGCTCACGCAAATCTCGCGGAGCCGCGCCAGCAACGTCAGAGGGACTGCCACCTCGACCAAGCAGCGGTCCAACTCGGCATCGGCGGCCGAATCGGCGTCGGCCTGCGGTTCGGTCTCGTAAAGGGGCAACACCGGCTCAGAAGCAGGCACGACCGGTCCCGCCATCCGCTTCAGCGAGCGCAGCAAATCCGCGGGCACCGGCACCTCACGAAGCCGGGCATCGAGGAAGTCGTCCGTAGGCTGACGCGGGGCGCTCATGGCTGCATGCGCTGGGTGTCGCGACGCTCCTGGCAACGAGCCTGCACCGATAAAAGCTGACGCAGTCGCGCGCGTGCCCGGGCCACGCGCGATAGCACGGTGCCCAAGGGCACCTGCAAGACCCTTCCGGCCTCTTGATGGGTCAATTCGCCGACCACCACGAGGAGCAGGGTCTCGCGTAGCTCGGGGGCCAATTGGTCAAGCGCCCACTGCATTTCGTCGCTGTAGCCCGACTCGGCGGGGTCGGGCAATTCGAAGCCGACCTCGAGCAGGCTGTCGTCGACATGCACATGGCAGGGCGGCTGGCGGCGCCAGCGATCGGCGGCACGGCGGCGGAGAATGGCCGTCAGCCAGGCGCGTTCGCCGCGCGCCGGATCGAAGCGCCGGCGACTCTTCCACACCGAGCGAAAAGTCTCTTGAACGACATCTTCGGCCTCGCCACTATCGCCGATCAGGCGATACGCGAGCCGGTAGAGCACCGCACCATGCTCGTCGACCAGTCGCTGGAAATCGGCGGCTGCAAGGGACAAGCGAGCTGCTCGGGGCTGGAGGAAATGGAGCCCGGGCGAGGTGCCCGCGGCCGACCAACCATTCGCAATCGGCGCGGCGGATTATTTCCCCATCTCGCCCGGATGCCCTGGCCCTCTGGTCGCAGCGTTCACCATACGCCGCAACCGCCAGGAATGCGAACAAATCGCCTACCGATGCGGCGGCTGCGGCATTGGCTACGCAGCTCCTGCGGGCAGCGTGTCGCTGCGACTTGCTGGCTACTTGACTTGCCGCAGGGGGCTCGGATACTCAGCCGGATCGACCTTCCGCCGCGCTGCGCGGGTGGGTCCGGGCGCCGCGACCCGCCGGTGCCCAATCGCGAACGGAACTACTTCAGACGGACGGAGATCGAGAACCATGAAGCGTGCAAAGATCAGCATCATCGGCGCCGGCAACGTGGGGGCTACCACTGCTCATTGGTGCGCGGCGGCCGAACTGGGCGATATCGTGCTGCTCGACGTCCCGGCCGTCGAAAACATGCCGCGCGGCAAGGCGCTCGACCTGATGCAGTCTTCGCCGATCATGGGCTTCGACTCCACTGTCACCGGCACGAACGACTATGCCGACACGGCCGGCAGCGACGTGGTCGTGATCACCGCCGGCATTGCCCGCAAGCCGGGGATGAGCCGCGACGACCTGCTATCGACCAATGCGAAGATCGTCGGCTCGGTGGCCGAGCAGGTGAAAAACACCAGCCCGAACTCGATCATCATCGTCGTCAGCAATCCGCTCGACGCGATGGTGCAGCGGGCTCTGCAGGTCAGCGGCTTTCCCAGCCACCGCGTGCTCGGCCAGGCGGGGGTGCTCGACACGGCCCGGTATCGCACGTTCATCTCCATGGAATTGGGCGTCAGCGTCGAGGACATCTCG
Source organism: Pirellulales bacterium (assembly GCA_019694435.1). Lineage (NCBI taxonomy): Bacteria > Pseudomonadati > Planctomycetota > Planctomycetia > Pirellulales > Pirellulales bacterium. The sequence continues at coordinate 3,815 of JAIBBZ010000063.1, read as the reverse complement.
GCGATGCTGATGGGCGGCCACGGCGACACGATGGTGCCGATGCCGAGCTGCACGTCGGTCGGCGGCATCCCGGTGACGCGGCTGATGAACCCCAAGCGGTTGGATGAAATCGTCGACCGCGCCCGCAAGGGCGGCGGCGAGATTGTCGCGTTGCTGAAGACCGGCAGCGCGTACTACGCGCCGGCCGCCGCCACGGCCCAAATGGTCGAGGCGATCGTGCGCGACAAGAAGCGGCTGATTCCGTGCGCCGCCTATTGCGATCGGGAATACGGCGTCGGCGGCTACTACGTCGGCGTGCCGGTGATTCTCGGCGCGGCCGGCGTCGAGAAGATCGTCGAGTTGGAGTTGACCGCACAAGAAGCCGCCGACTTCAAGAAGAGCGTCGACGCGGTAAAGGAACTCGTCACGGCGATGGCGTCGCTGACCTGAGGACGGATCGGTGTGCGCAGGTGCATCAGCCAGCAATGACAGCAGTGCTGGCTGCCAGTGTCGTCGTGCGCCTGATCGCTTGAGGATCGACGTCTGGTTGACACCCTCGGCGGCGTTTCAGTACAGTCCGATTCGTGGCATCCTCGGGCAGAGGTTTGTGGTGACGGATGCAGGAACCTTCTCGTGACTTGCATCGTGCCCTCCACGCCGCGTCTGGTTCTTGTCGGAATTGCAATCATGCTCCTCGAGTTCGCCGGTGGCTGTCAGCATCGTGCCGAACTCGTGGCAAGCGGCGCTCGACCCAGTCTGGGTGAGCGGCTGATGTATGGTCCGACCTGGCTACCGGAATTGTTGATGCCTACCCAACTCGCCGGACCCGCGCGCGTCGCCCCGCCGCCGGGAGCAAACACCGAGCCGCTGCAGTCAATGTCGGCCGGCGCGCTGACGCGGGCGGACGTGCCTCCCGCGTTGCGGCCTGTGTCGGTGGCGCGGCGCTCGCCTGCCGTGGGTGCCCCGGCGGCAGACCATAGATTGCCTGCGGCGGACCGCGTGTTGCCTGCGGCTTGGGAGCCGAGCACCGCGCCGCGTCCGTGGCGATACCTCGTGCTGCATCATTCGGCGAGCGAACACGGCGACGTCGAATCGATCGACGCGGCCCACCGCCAGCGGACCGATCGCGCTGGCCAACCCTGGCTGGGGATCGGCTATCATTTCGTCGTCGGCAACGGCCAAGGCATGGCCGACGGCCTCGTCGAACCCACGTTTCGCTGGCGCGAACAGTTGCACGGCGCTCACGCGGGCGATCGCGAGCACAACGAGCAAGGAATCGGCATCTGTCTCGTGGGCGACTTCGATCGAGTGCCGCCTACGGAGCGTCAACTTGCCGCCACGACCGCTTTGGTAACGGCCCTGGCGGACCGGTTTCAGATCAAACGCAGTGAGATTCTGCGTCACCGCGAGCTGAAAGAGACTGCCTGTCCCGGGCGGTTGTTCGAGCTCGACGGCGTGTTGGGTCAGCTTCCCTTCGAGCCGACCGCTGCAAGTGCGGTCCCGCAAATGGATCTGCCGGCCCAGTTGCCGGCTGCGAGCGTCCGCTGACGACGTGTTCGTCAGCGCCGGTCTTTTCCACAGCAAATCGACTCTTCAGGGCCTCGGACCATGAATCGCTTAACCAGCGCCGCGTTGCCGACTTGTACGCCAACCATCGATCGCCACGCCGTTGCCCCGCTGGCTCCTTGCGGCTTGTTTGCGCCGCTGCACTACGAACGCAACTATGCCTATCCGCTGGTGGTCTGGCTGCACGACGACGATCAAGACGAACAACGCCTGAGAGCGGTGATGCCGCACATCAGCATGCGCAATTATGTGGGCGTCGCGCCCCGGGCGACGATCGGTGTCTCGACGCCGCGCGGCAACCAGCGCCGCTACCGTTGGCCGGTCGCCGAGCGGCACCTGCCCGCCGTCGAGCAGCGCGTGTTCGCCGCCATCGAGCAGGCCGAGGCCCGATTCCATATCGCCGCGCACCGCGTGTTTCTGGCCGGGACAGGGGCCGGCGGCACGATGGCCCTGCGCCTGGCGCTGCACGCGCCGGAGCGCTTTGCCGGCGCTTTGAGTGCCGGCGGCGGACTGCCGAGCGAGGGCGCTCCGCTGGCGCGGCTGCTGCACGCGCGGCGGATTCCGCTGTGGTTTGCCTGCGGCGCCGATGGCGACGCGGACTACACACGACAAGTCTGCGATAACCTGCGCCTGCTACATGCTGGCGGGTTCGAAGTGACGCTGCGGCAGTATCCGGCCGCACATGCCGCGGTCATGCTGCGCGACGGCCTGGCCGACCAACCTATGAGCCGCCAGGTGCTGGCCGACATGGATCGCTGGATCATGGATCTGATCACCGGCGCTCGCGCAACTGCGCCGGCCCGCACGGCCAATCGCGCGGCGCGTTAGCGTGTCCCGATTTCCGCTTCGCTAGCGGCGACATGCGCGCTTGCCGCCAATGCTACCTGCGCCCGTCCGATCGATAGACGACGTGAAACGCAGGTTGACTTTACGCGGCAAGTTGGGGTAGATACTCCCCGCCTTTTCCCAACCCTTGTCGGTGGTCGCGCGGCTGCGCAGGTTCTCAAAGCGCTGGCGTGCGACCCGGTGCGAGCTCCCTGGCGACGAGGTGCTGCGCAGTGCCTGCGCGAGCCGCCACACCAGGGACAACCCTTCAATTCGCATGGCCAAACAGTCGGCAGACAACGCCAAGGATGGCGCTGCAGCCGCGAAAGCTCCGCTGTGGAAGCGGCCGTTCGCGTGGCTGGCCGGCAACCGTGCGCGCGCCGTCAGGCTCCTGCTGGTCGCGGCCAATGTGTTGGCGGCAGGCGGGCTGATCTGGCTCGTATTCTTCTACGGGCGCGGCAAGATCGACGTTGAGCGCACGCTCGCCGCGTCGCTGGCAGCCCTCGACGAACATGACTACTTCCGCGCCAAGGCGCTCGCTGAGGCATTGCTCACGCCGGGGGTCAAGCTCTCGCGCGAGCGCGGCGGACCGGCCTTCGTGCTCGGCGCGGTCGCCAGCGCCGAGGCGGACGAATCGTGGGACCCCGAACAAACCGAGTTTTACACCGTGGCGGCGCGGCACCTGCACGAAGCCTCGCGCGCCGGTTGTCCCAAGGGACGCGAGGCCCAGTGCCTGTATCTCCTCGGCCGCAGCCTCTATTTCTCGCACCAACTGGCCGAGGCGAAATTGGTGCTCGAGTCGGCTTTGGCACGCGCCCCGCAGTACCGCGCCCCGGTGCTGCGCTTGTTGGTCGAGGCGAACCTGGCCGACGATCCGCCGGACCTGGCCGAGGCACAACGCTTTAACCAAGAGCTGCTGGCCATCGGGGGCCTGATCCCTGCCGCACGGCAGCGCGCCTTGCTGCAGCGAGCCAGGATTCTGTTGCCGCAGAGAAGACTCGACGAAATCGTGGAGATTGTCGCCCAGGTTCCTGCGACCTCGCAGGTCTACCCCGAAGCGATCACGATCCTCGGCGAGGTGCGGTTGAACGAGGCGCGCCGATTGCGGCCGGCGGAGGAAACCGGCGAACCCTTGCCGGCCGAAGCATTGGCGAAATACCAAGAGGCGATTCGCCTGTATCGCGAAGCCTTGAGCCAGGCAACGCTGTCGTCAGACGATTCTCGCCGCGCCGAGTTTCTCGTCGGCCTTGCGCTCTACGAAGCAGGCGAACCGCGCGCCGCGCGCGAGCAGTTTGTCCGCACGCGCAAACTGCACCCGCGCACTCCGGAGGGCCTGGCGGCCAACGCCCGCGAGGCCGAACTGCGCCTGGCCGAGGGCCTGTACCCCGAGGCCTTGGCCGCGCTGGTCCGGGCAGTGCGCGCCGCGGGCGATCCGGCGCAATAAT
>JAIBBZ010000062.1 GCA_019694435.1 Pirellulales bacterium | reverse complement strand
GATGATCTCGATGGACCCGCCGCGCCACGACCGGGTCAAGGCGCTGTTCCAAAAGGCGTTTACACCCAAGCGGATTGCCGAGCAAGAACCGCTGATCCGCGACGCCACGCGCGCGGCGCTGGGCCGGATCGCCGCGCGCGGCCACGGCGGCCTGGTGCGCGACGTCGGCGCGCCAGTCACTGCCCGCGTGATCGGCGCACTGTTGGGCACGCCGCCCGAGCTGGACCCCAAGTTGGTCGAATGGGCTAACGTCGGCCTGGGCTACGACGATGCCGACTTGCGACAGGAGTGGACGCAGGTTCAGGACGCGCTGGCTGAAGCCGCGCCGATCTTGCACGCGCTGATCTCCGAGCGCCGTTCACAGGCCACCGGCGACCTGCTGAGTGCCTTGGCCTTGGCCGAAATCGCCGGCGATCGGCTCGACGACATGGAATTGCTGATGATGTTCGGCCTGCTCTTCTCGGCCGGCACCGACAGCACCAAGAGCGTGTTCACCAGCGGTATGCACGCCCTGATCGAGCACTCCGACCAATTGGCTTTGCTGCGTCGCGAACCCGAGCGCATCCCGTCGGCGATCGAGGAGATGCTGCGTTGCTTTCCGGCGTTCGCCCACTTTCGCCGGACGGCGCTGCGCGATGTCGAGCTGCACGGCCGGACGATCCGCGCCGGCGACAAGGTCGTGCTCTGGTTCGTCTCGGGCAACCGCGACGAGGCGGTCTACGACGACCCCGAGCGGTTCGATATCACCCGGGCGAAGGTCGACCATCAGGCTTTCGGCGCCGGCGGGCGACATTTCTGCCTGGGGGCGCCGTTGGCCCGGCTCGAGCTCAAGGTGCTGTTCGAAGAGACGCTGGCCTGGCTCGACGAGCTCGAGCTCGACACAGCGCCGCAGCGGACGCGCGGCGTGTTTCTCAATCAGTTCAAATCGCTGCCGGTGCGTTTTCGCGCGCGATTAGATTAAACGTCGGCCGCGCTGTAGAGCGCGTCCATCGGCGCACCGTGATTGAGCACGAGTGTCCGGCCTTGCAGGTCGTGGATTTCTCGTCGCGGGTCGATGCCCAACGCGCGGTAGACCGTGGCCCCGACGTCGGCATGTGTAAACGCGCGCGTCAGCGGATAGGCCGCCACCGCGTCCGAACGGCCGATCACCTGTCCGCCGTGCACGCCAGCGCCGGCGAACATCGCCCAAAAACAGTTCATCCAATGGTCCCGGCCCGGGCTGGTGAAGTGGCTGGGATCGCTGGGGCGCGGCAGCACCAGCTTGGGCGTGCGGCCGAACTCCCCCATCACGACGACCAGTGTTTCGTCGAGCAGCCCCAAGGCGTGCATGTCGTCGAGCAGCGCCGAGACGGCCCGATCGAACGGCGGCAACAAGCCGCGCAGACCGACGAAATTGTTGTAGTGCGTGTCCCACAACGCCTGATAGCTGACGTTGGCCTGGACGAGCGGAATGCCGGCCTGGATCAGGCGCCGGGCCAACAGCAGCGACTGCCCGAACAGGTGTCGCCCGTAGCGGTCGCGCATCTCGGCCGGTTCGGCGGCGATGTCGAGCGCCGCGCCCAATCGACCCGAACTCAGCACGCCGAACGCCTCGCGCTGCTGGGCCGAATAGGGCGCCACCTCGAGACCCGCTTCAAGTGCCGCTTGCCCACGGTCGAGCGCCGCCAGCAGCTCGCGCTTTTCGGCGAGGCGCGCCAGGCTCATGCCTTGCGGCATGCTCAGGCTGCCGTCGACCCGGTACTGGTCGCTGTTGGGGTTCTGATCGATTCGAAACGGGTCGTACTTCGCGCCCAACAGGCCCGCGTTTTGGCCGGGATAGGTGCCCGTGCCGGGATCGACGACCAGGCCGGGCAGGACGATGCAGTTGGGCAGGCCGGCGCTGCGCGGCCGGACATATTCGACGACCGAACCCCAGCAGGGCCAGTCGCGGCGCGTCGCCGGCAAGCCCGCGCCAGCCGGAAGCTCGTCGATGCCGCCCAGCAGGCCGTGCACCGCGAAGCGGTGATCGCCGAAATTCGGATTGCACGCCATCGTCCGCACCAAGGCGAAACGCGACGTCCGCGCGGACAGCTCGGGCAGATGTTCACAAAACCGTACGCCCGGCAGCGCCGTGCCGATCGTGCCGAAGTGCGACCCGCGATACTCGATCGGGGCGTCGGGCTTGGGGTCGAACGTGTCGAGCTGGCTGGGCCCGCCAAAGAGGAACACGAACAGCACGCTTTTGGCGCGATGCTTGGTCGAGGCGGCTTCAGCCGTGGCGGCGCAGACCGGCGACGCCGGGGCCAGCGCGGGCAGTCCCAGCCCCAAGAGACTCGAGCAACCGATCTCGAGCAACTCGCGCCGCGATACGCCGCGCGGATGCGGCGGCGACGAGCAGGCCATGGCCCGGGGCAGCAGCATGAATCAAGTGTCCCAACCGCGCCGAGGCGGCCACGCGCCGCCCGACGATCACGGTCGGGCTCAGTATACCGCCGCCAGCGTGCGGCTGTCGTCCGAACCGGCGTTGACCAGCCCGCGCGCGGCGGGCGAGGTCTCGTAGCGCCCGTATTTCTCCACCGTCTGCACCAGGGCGGCGATCTGGTCGAGCGACACGTCGAAGGGAATTTCTGGCCCCTGGTTGCCGAGGATGAAGCCATAGCCCGGCATACCGGCCCGCAGGGCGCGCTTGGCGACCAGCTCGATCCGCGCCGGCGACCAGCGGCGCATCTTCATGTTGTTGACGTTGCCCACGAGGCCCAGGCGGCCGCCGAGCTTTCGTTTGCAGGTGGCCACGTCGTCTTCTTCGCCGATCAGCAAGGCCACCGCGCCCAGATCGGCGCACGCATCGACAAACGGCTCGATCCTTCCGACCGGTTCGTAGGCCACCATCCCGCCGATTTGCCGAATCGTGTCGCGCACCAGGGGCCGGGCAAAGTCTTCGAACATGGCTCGCGGCAGCATCGTGGCCGAGGCCATGCCGTCGGCCAGCACGACGACGTGCGCCCCGGCCTGGAGTTGCAGTCGGGCCCATTCGACGACGAACTGCTGACAGACTTCGAGCAGCGGCTGGAGATAGCGTTTGCGCAGCTCGGCCGTGAACAGCAGCCGCATCCACTTCGAAGTCCCCATCAACATGCTGGGCAGGCTGAAGGGCGCGATGCAGGCGCCGAGCACGACTTTCTCGCCGCCGATCATGCCGCGCAAGGCGCCGATCACGTCGCGCGTCTTGGCCAATTGTGCCGAGGCCTCGGGACGCGGCGCGCGCAGGCCGGAGAGCTCCGTGAACTCGCGGATCAACATGCCGCCGGTGGCCGGTGTGCTGTTGCGATAGTGGTGCACCAGCGTGAGCCCCCAGCCGGTCACGTCTTCGATCACGTGCGGAAAGCCCGCGACCGCGTCGGGGACGCCATCGAGCATGCGGTTCAGCTCGACCTGCGCCCGGGCAATCTTTTCGGCGGGCATCGCGAAGTATTCTTCGACCGTGCAGCCGTAGACCAGCGCGCCCTGCATCAGCGGTACCGGAAAGACGGGCACGCGGTCGGGCGGCGCGAAGCCGCCGCGGCCAAAGTGCAACGCGCCCAACACGCGCGCGATCGAGTTCATCGTGCTGCTCCTGACGGCCGGGCCGCGGCGCGGGTTGCGGCGCCGAACGGCGTGTGCTGGTAGATTTCCTCGACGATGCTGACCATGTCGCTGGCCGCGGTGGCCACGTAATCGGCGCCCACCTCGAAGCCGAAGTCGCGGTCGACGACAAAGCAGGCCCCGCCGGCGACGATCTTCACATGCCGCAGCGCGGCCCGGTCGAGCGACTCGCGCAGCTTGCGGATTTCCTTGGCCGATTCGACCAGCAGCGACGAGACGCCGACCACCCGGGCCCCCGACTCGCGGACGGCGCGGACGAAGGCCGGCACTTCGACCCCCAGGCCTACGTCGATCACCTCGATGCCGGCGGCCCGCAGGAACAGGCCGACCATTTCGCGGCCCAGGCTGTGGTAATCGCCGCGGGCATTGCCGAGCACGACCTTCATGTCGCCACGCACCTGGCGGGACAGTCGCTGGTCCAGCAGAGCCAGCCCGCGCTCGACGACCAGGAAATTGAGGTAATAGTCGCCGACCGATACGTGGCGATGCTTCTGGCGAATATTCGCGGCCTGGACGGCGCTGCCGATCGCGGCCAGACACTGCTGGGGCGTCGTGCCGGCGTCGAGCTGCGCGGCAAGCAGCGTCTCGATCGACAAGTCGCGGCCCGTGGTCAGACTCGTAGCCAATTGCTCGATGAAGCCGTCGAGGTCCGGTACGCCCGCCGGCCGCTGTGTCTCGGGCACGCAGCCCCGCAAGGCCCCGTAGATGCTGGCGATGTTCCGGCACAGGTTGCCCACGGTGACCTGCAGCATCCGATTCTGTCCGCGGGCTTGTCGGGCCCTTTCCAGCGGATCGAGAAACTGGTCGAGCTTCGCGACCGTGGCCGGAAGCTGCTCCCCCTTGGCGGCCAGGGCCACGTTCGACGCGACCATCCGCGCCAGGGCCTCGGTCTGTTCGTGGTTGTTCTCCATCTCGACCCGCAGTTGCTCGGCGACACGTTCCATGTTGCCGGCGATCACGGCGACGACGCGGCGGATCGATTCACTCTCGGTCTTGATGCGCGACGCCAGCTTGCTCACTTCGTCGGCCACCACGGCAAACCCCAGGCCGTGTTCGGCGGCGCGGGCCGCCTCGATCCGGGCATTGAGCGACAAGAGCGAAGTCTGGCGCGCGAAATTGTCGACCGCGGCCGCGACCTCGCGAATGTTCTGGCAGTCTTTCGCCAGGGCCTGGGCCGTTGCGTGCATTTCGTGCAGGCTCTCGGTCGACGCGTCGAGGAACTGCTTGGTCCGGGTCGTGGCGTGTTGCGTCTCGCCGCAGACGGTGGCGATCTCGTCGGCCAGGTTGATCAGGTCGCGGTTGACGCCGGCAAAATTGTCGTCGAGACCGCCGTCTTCGATCGGCCGCAGGTTGGCCTCGACGGCCTGGCTCGTGGCCTCAATGTCGTGCAAGAAGTTCTGTTGGCAGTACAGTGCCAACGCCGCACGGCGGACAACGTCGCCGTCGGCAGAGACCGGCTCGATGCGCGCCGGGGTGGCAACAAGCGAAGACAGTTCGAGCGTGGTAACGGACGGCATGGCGGGGCGGCCCTTTTCGCGTGGATCAGGACGCTGGCAACAGGCGGTATTCGTCCAACTGTAGGTCGTCGTAGCCCGCTCGCGAGCGCCGCGCTCGAGGGTGCCCGGCCTCTCTACCCGGGAGACCGGGCAAGTCCGCTGGTTCAAAAGTGGGGTGAGCGGATATGCTCTGGTTCGAGCCGCACGACATGCGAGCGATTGAGCGCGCGTTTCGCGGTTCAAGCGCGTCAGGGCGGTCCGCTTTTGTGACACATTGTCGCACGAATCCCGATGGCCCTAGTCGATTCGACGTCGGATTGGCTGAATATGCGGTTGTCGACCGGTTGCTCATCGGATCGCGCAAACCGTCGCAGTGCGAATGCAGAGCAGCCGATAGGCTTGGTACAACGGTTGCTCAAGGCGTGAACGTCGCTCGGGAATCGTTTGTCGCGCCGGTTGAGCCATGCCGTTTGTAGCGTTGCTATCGAACCTACCATTGCCAGGGAAAGCAGACGGATGAGTGTCGCTGCAGAATCACATAACTCTCCCACAGTCGCAGGCACGGCCAAGGGCGGCCGGCTCGAAGAGTTCAGCTACGACGACGCGATCGTGCGCATGTTCGCTACCGCGACGCTCGTCTGGGGCATCGTGGGCACGCTGGCCGGGCTGATTGTCGCGATGCTGCTCGTGTGGCCAAACCTGAGTTTTGGCCTGGAATACATCACCTTTGCCCGCTTGCGTCCGCTGCATACGAATGCGGCAATCTTCGCCTTCGCCGGCAACGCGCTGTTTTGTGCGATCTACTACTCGACGCAGCGGTTGTGCAAAGCGCGGATGTTCAGCGACAAGCTCAGTCGCCTGCATTTCTGGGGCTGGCAGTTGATCATCGTGCTGGCCGCCGTGACGTTGCCCTTGGGAATCACGCAAGGCAAGGAATACGCCGAGCTCGAATGGCCCATCGACTTGTTGATCGCCGTCGTGTGGCTGGGCTTTTTTGGCGTGAACTTTTTCGGCACCCTGGCCAAGCGCCGCGAGCGCCACATGTACGTGGCGCTGTGGTTCTACGTGGCCACGATCGTCACCGTCACGGTGCTGCATGTCTTCAACAGCCTGGTCGTGCCCGCCGGCCTGTTCAAGAGCTACTCGGTCTATGCCGGCGTGCAAGACGCCTTCATGCAATGGTGGTACGGGCACAACGCCGTGGCGTTCTTCCTCACCACGCCCTTCTTGGGCTTGATGTACTATTTCCTGCCCAAGGCCGCCGAGCGTCCGGTGTTTTCGTACAAGCTGAGCATCGTGCACTTCTGGTCACTGGTGTTCCTGTACATCTGGGCCGGCCCGCACCACTTGCACTACACGGCGCTGCCCGAATGGGCCTCGACCCTGGGCATGCTGTTCTCGGTCATGCTGTGGATGCCGTCCTGGGGCGGCATGATCAACGGGTTGTTCACGCTGCGCGGCGCCTGGGCCAAGGTGACGGCCGACCCGGTGCTCAAGTTCTACGTGGTCGGCATTACGTTCTACGGCATGTCGACGTTCGAAGGCCCGATGCTCAGCGTCAAGAGCGTCAATGCTCTGTCGCACTACACCGACTGGACGGTCGCCCACGTGCACGGCGGTGCCTTGGGTTGGAACGGGTTCATGACCTTCGGCATGATCTACTGGCTGCTGCCGCGTATCTTCCAGACGCCGCTTTACAGCAAGAGGCTGGCCGAGTGGCACTTCTGGATCGGTACCGTCGCGATCCTGCTTTACATCGTGCCGATCTACGTGGCCGGCTTGACCCAAGGGCTCATGTGGCGCGCGATCGACGAGCAGGGCCGCTTGATCTATCCCGACTTCGTCGAGACAGTCCAAAAGTTGCTCCCGCTGTGGCAGCTGCGCGTGGTCGGCGGCGCGCTGTATGTCGCCGGCCTCGTCATGATGGCCGTCAACTATGCCCTGACCTGGGCCACGCGACCCAAGACCTATGATGTGCCGGTCTATGCCGCGGCGCCGCTCTCGGCGACCTATGTCGAGCCGAAGCCGGCCCGAGCCGCGCTCGAGGCCGTCTCGGACGTCGGTCAAAAGCTGCACCACTTGGGTGAGCTCAACTGGCATCGAGCCTGGGAAGGGCTGCCCGTGCGGTTCACCGTCTGGGTGATCCTGGCCGTGATCGCCGCGTCGCTGTTCGAGATCATTCCCACGTTCCTGATTCGGGCCAATGTCCCGTCGATCGCCACGGTCAAGCCGTACACGCCGCTCGAGGTTTACGGCCGCGACTTGTACGTGGCCCACGGCTGCTACAACTGCCACTCGCAGATGATTCGTCCGATCCTGGCCGAGACGAAGCGCTACGGCGAATACTCCAAGCCGGGCGAGTTCGTTTACGACCATCCGTTCCAATGGGGCTCACGCCGCATCGGTCCGGACATGGCCCGCGAAGGCGGCAAACAATCGTCGTTGTGGCACTACCTGCACTTCGAGAACCCCGGCAAGGTCACGCCAGGCTCGGTGATGCCCGCGTACCCGGTGTTCGCCGCCAGCGACATCAACTTCAAGACGATCCCGGAGCGCGTCCAGGCGCTGTCGTATCTCGGTGTGCCGTACACCGAAGAGCTCAAGCAGGCCGAAGAGTTGGCCCGCGCTCAGGCCCAAAAGGTGGCTGGCGACATCGTGGCCCAAGGCGGGCCGGAAGGGCTCGGAGAGAAGCAGGTCGTGGCGATCATCGCCTACTTGCAGCGATTGGGCACCGATTTGTACGCCACCCCGGCGGCTCCGGCTGCGACGCCTACGTCGCCGGCGCCGGCCCCGGAGCAACCGGCCGTGACCCAGGAGCAGCCCGCTGGCGCGACACCGCAAGCCCGAGCCGACGAGACTGCAAACCCCGCAACGGAGGACCGGTCCGGTGGTTGAAGAAGTCGTGAGCTATTTGAATTACTCGTTTTTCGCCGAAGCAGCCTTGGTGCTGTTCGCGATGGCCTTTGCCTTGATTTGCATTCGCACCGCGCTGCAATCGCGCGATGCGACGGAACAACAGGCCCGTATCCCGCTCGAGGAGGGCCAGCGGAGAGTTCACCATGGCTGAATCACAAGACGTCGTCCGCGATCACGGCTACGACGGCATCCAGGAATACGACAACCCCTTGCCCGGCTGGTGGAACTTCTTGTTCTACGGCTCGATCATCTTCTCGGCGCTGTACATGCTGTACTACCACACCGGTGCGCCGAACCGGTCGCGCGACGACGCCTACAACAAGGCCGTGGCCGATAATCTGCGGCTGCAGTTTGCCGAGATCGGCGAATTGCAGCCCGACGAGGCGACGCTGCTCAAGTACATGGCCGAGCCGCGCTGGTTGACCGTCGGTGAGTTGGTGTTCAAGGGCAACTGCGTCTCGTGCCACGGGCCCGAGGGGCAAGGGCTCGTCGGGCCGAACCTGCACGACGACAGTTGGATCCACGTCAAGACGCTGACCGACATCCCCAAGGTGATCACCAACGGGGCCAAGGGCGGCGCCATGCCGGCCTGGAAGACTCGATTGCACCCCAACGAGGTCGTGTTGGTGGCCTGCTATGTGGCCAATATGCGTAGCGCACCGTTGACTTCCGGCAAACCGCCGGAAAAAGAAGCGAAGGTGATCCCAGCGTGGCCTGCGGTGCCGCCGCCATCGGCCGCGCCGGCCGCCGCTCCTGAAGCCCCAGCGACCAACGCCACCGGTGGAACGGAAGCCGCGAGCCAGCCCCCGAGCGGGGCCAGCTGAGCTAGTCTGAACCGCCATGAACTCCTCATTACTGGAACCGGAAGAGCACGTCCTGTCGACCTTGGAGCGTGACGGGACGAGGCGCTGGCTCAAGCCGCGCCTGTCGCAGGGCGCCTGGTGGCAACGGCGCAAGGCCGTGGCCTATTTCTTGGTGATCCTGTTCATCGCGTTGCCCTACATACGGATCAACGGGCTGCCGGCCATTCTGCTGGACATTCGCTCGCGGCACTTCACGTTCTTCGGCTTCACTTTTCTGCCGACCGACACGTTGCTGCTCGCGCTGTTCATGGTCTGCGTGTTCCTGTCGATCTTTCTGGCCACGGCGCTGCTGGGACGCGTCTGGTGCGGTTGGGCCTGCCCGCAGACCGTGTACCTGGAATACGTCTATCGTCCCATCGAGCGGCTGCTCGACGGCACCGTGGGGCGCGGCGGTCCGCCGACGCGCAACCCGGCCGCTTGGCGCCGGATCGTCAAGTGGCTGATCTATCTGGCCATCTCGATGGTCCTGGCGCACGCCTTCCTGGCCTATTTCGTGGGCATCGACCGGTTGGCACGCTGGGTCCGGCAGTCGCCCCTGGAACATCCGACGCCGTTCCTCGTGATGGTCATCACAACCGGCCTGATGATGTTCGACTTCGTCTTCTTCCGCGAGCAGTTATGCCTGATCGCTTGCCCCTATGGGCGGTTTCAATCGGTGCTCTTGGATCGCGAGTCGCTGATCGTGGCTTACGATCATCGGCGCGGCGAGCCGCGCGGCAAGGTGGCCAAAGCAGGCCCGCAGCTGAACGTCGTGCAGGGCGATTGCGTCGACTGCGGCGCCTGCGTCCGCACTTGCCCGACCGGCATCGATATTCGCGGCGGGCTGCAGATGGAGTGCGTGCATTGCACCCAGTGCATCGATGCCTGCGACGCCATCATGGACCGCCTCGAGCGGCCCCGCGGATTGATCCGCTATTCTTCGCAGGACGGCATCGAGGGCGTGAAGAAGCCGTTCTTCCGGCCGCGGCTGGCGATCTATATTCCGGTCCTGTTGATCGCGTTCGGCGCGTTCGCCACGATGCTGGTGCTGAAACAGTCGTACGACGTGACCATCTTGCGCGGGCTCGGCAATCCGTTTACCGTGGCCACCGACGGGCAGATCCAGAACCTGCTGCGGATCAAGCTCGTCAATCGTTCTACTCACGAACAGACGTTCCGTTTCAGCGTCGTCGGCCGCGACGACCTGAAGCTCAACTCCGACGGTCAGGATATCCGCCTCGACGTCGGTCACACGCTCACGCAACCCGTCCTCGTTACGATTCCTCCGACGGCGTTTAAGCTGGCCTGGATCGACGTGCAATTGGCCGTCGAAAATCAGGACGGTGAACGCAGGGTGCTCGAATGTCGCTTGTTGGGTCCTCGTCACACGGTTCGTTGACCGGCGCCACGCTGGCCGCCCACTCGGGCAATCTCGATGCGGAATCGAGTGAGCTCAAGGCTCGGTGGCTGTGGGGCGCCGTGATCGTCGGGCTGCTGCTGTTCCAGATCGCCGCCTGCCTGCTGATCATCTACCTGGCCACGAGCGATGCGAGCATGGCCGTCGTGCCGGAATACCACGAGAAGGCGCTGCACTGGGACGACGCCCAAGCCGCCCAACGCGCCAGCGATGCGCTGGGGTGGCAGGCCAGCTGGGCGTTCGACGACACGGTCGACGTGCTCGGCCGTCGCGAAATCCGGCTTAGCCTGCACGATGCGTCGGGTCGCCCCGTCGGCGGCGCGATGCCCACCGTCGAGGTGTTTCACCATGCCCATGCCGCCGCGGCCGAGCGGTTCACGCTGGTCGAGTTGGGGAGCGGCAGCGGGCTGTACAGTTTCGTAGCGCGGGTCAGCCGGCCCGGCATTTGGGAACTGCGCCTGAGGGCTGTGCGCGGCCAGGACACGTTTCTGTGGAATTCCCAGAACACGCTGAACGAACTTACTTCGCCCACGCCCCCTCAACCGTGAGCAGCGCATGACGGCCTTGTTCTGGGCAACGTTCGTGGCCAGTCTCTTGGGGAGCCCGCATTGCGCAGGCATGTGCGGTCCGCTGGCGTTGGTCGCCGCGGCCCACGGTTCGCGCCACGATCGCCGTCCGATGCTGGCCTGGGCCCTTTACCACGGTGCCCGGCTGATCGGTTATGCAACTCTGGGCGCGACCGCCGCGGCATTCGGGGCGGCGGTCGATTTGGGCGCCGACTGGCTGGGTTTGCAGCGCATCGCCGCGGTGCTGGCCGGCGCGATGATGATCGTGCTCGGCACGATTGCCCTGGCCCGGCTGTGGGGGCGCGGGATGCTGCATTTTTCCGCGCCGCGCTGGTTGCAAACGCGGCTCCAGGCCGCGCATCGTCGCTTGGGCACCTGGCCGCCCCAGGCCCGGGCCGCGGCGATCGGCGCCCTGACGGTGTTCCTGCCGTGTGGCTGGCTGTATGCGTTCGTCATCACGGCGGCCGGGACGGCCACCCCCTGGTTGGGCGCCGCGGTGATGTTCGTGTTCTGGCTGGGCACCGTGCCTCTGCTCTCGGCGCTGGCGTTCGGGGCGCGGCCGCTGGCGGCGCGGCTGGGGCGTGCCGCGCCCTTGCTCACGGCCGTCCTGCTGATCGCCGTGGGAGTGCAAACGGTTGCCGTGCGGGCGTGGGCCAATTATCAAGGCTTGTCGGCCCCCGCGGTCGCCACGACGCTCGACGGTGCCGTTCGGCACATCGAGCAACTTCCCGAACGGTCGATGCCCTGTTGTCATGAGTAACGCCACGAGCGTAGAGGCCCCGACAGGCCCGTCCGGGTCGGGTGCCGCCGCTGGGCAGGACGCCGCCGCGCGGCCGACCGCGGCATGCAGCCATTGTGGCCTTCCGGTGCCGGTCGCGCTCTACGAGCCCGAGCACAGCGAGCAGTTTTGTTGCGCGGGTTGCCGCACCGCGTACGCGATCATCCGCCAATACGACCTCGACGATTACTACGCCGTCCGTCGAGCGAGCACAGGTGCCGCTCAGGCTGCGACAGGGCAGGGCGGGGCGTACGACGAGATGGACGACCCCTACTTTGCCGAACAACACGTCACCTGCACCGCCCTGGGTGCCAACCAGGTGCAGTTGTATCTGCAAGGCGTGCATTGCGCGGCCTGCGTCTGGCTGGTCGAACGATTGCCGCGGGTCGTGCCGGGGGCAATCGAGGCGCGGCTGAACCTCGGCCGTTCGACGGTCGACCTCACGTGGGACCCGCAGCAGGTAACGCTCGCGCAAATTGCTCGCGCGCTGGATCGATTCGGTTATGCTCCGCACCCCGTCAACTCGGATCTCAACGCGTTGGCCTTTCGCCGCGAAGATCGCGCCTGGCTGGTCAAGCTGGCGATTGCCGGTGCCTGCGCCGGTAACGCGATGCTGATTGCCTTTGCGCTCTACGCGGGCATGTTCAGCACGATGGCCACCGGGCATGCCAACCTGTTTCGCTGGGCGAGCGCCCTCGTCGGGGGCGTGGCGCTGCTGGGCCCCGGCGCGGTGTTCTTTCGCGGGGCCTGGGCCGCGCTGCGTACGCGCACGCCGCACATGGACGTGCCGATCGCGCTGGGGTTAGCGGCCGGCGGCATCGCCGGCGTGATCAATACCGTGCTGGGGATCGGCGAGATTTACTTCGACTCGCTGGCCGTGCTCGTGTTTTTCCTGCTGTTGGGCCGCTGGATCCAGTTTCGCCAGCAACGTCACGCGGCGGACAGCGTGGCGCTGCTTCGCTGCCTGACCCCGCGCCTCGCACATCGCGTCGAAGAGGACCAGGTGCGCTCGATTCCGCTGGACGCGCTGCGGCCCGGCGACCTGGCCGAGGTCCGTGTCGGCGAATTGGTGCCGGCCGACGGCGTAGTGACTTCCGGACAATCGACGCTGGACCAGGCCATTCTGACCGGCGAAGCAACGCCCGTGACCGTGGGCCCCGGTGAAGCGATCGTGGCCGGCGCGACGAACCTGTCGGCACCGCTGCGGTTGCGCGTCGAAGCGGTCGGCTACGACACCCGCGTCGGCCGGCTGTTGCGTCTGGTCGAGCAAGCCACGGCGGAAAAAACGCCGCTGTTGCGGCTTGCCGATCGCATGAGCGGATACTTTGTCGCCGTCGTGCTCGTGCTGGCGGTGGGTACCTTGGCCTGGTGGTGGGTCCATCGTGACTGGTCGGTTGCGATCGAGAACGCGGTGGCGCTGTTGATCGTCTCGTGCCCTTGTGCCTTGGGGCTGGCCACGCCGCTGGCCCTGGCCGTGGCGTACGGGCGCGCGGCGCGGCGCGGCATCCTGATCAAGTCGGGCGACGTGCTCGAGCATCTGGCGCGTCCCGGACGCATCTGGCTCGACAAGACCGGGACCCTCACAGCCGGCAAGCTCCGCGTCTTGCGCTTCATTGGCGAGGGCGGTTGGCGGCCTCATGTCGCCCTGCTCGAACGCTCGGCGACGCACCCCTTGGCGCAGGCCCTGGCACGCGACCTGGCGGTCGACATGCGTGCCGCCGAGCTGGCGTCCCTCGAAGTCGAGCGGTTCGAGCAGATTCACGGCCAGGGGATCGTCGGTCGCGTCGCCGGGCACGAGCTGGTCGTCGGTTCGGCGGTGCTGCTGGCCGATCGGCAGATCGCGCTGGGCGACGAGCTGGCCGGCCACTTGCCCCGGCTTGCCGCCGAGGGGCTGACGCCGGTGCTGATCGCCGGCGACGGCGCGGGCGTTGCGCTCGCGGCGCTGGGCGACGAGTTGCGGGCCGATGCTTTGCCGTCGGTCGAAGCGCTGCGGGCCCTGGGGTGGGACGTTGGCATCCTCTCTGGCGATCACCCGCTGCTGGTCGAACGTG
>JAIBBZ010000061.1 GCA_019694435.1 Pirellulales bacterium | reverse complement strand
GTACACCCCAGAGGATTCGAACCTCTAACCTTCGGTTCCGTAGACCGATGCTCTATCCAATTGAGCTAGGGGTGCGTGGGTTGTGCAGGGTAAGGCGTTAAGTCCTTGCGGTCAATGGCTGTTCGACCGTTCGGCCCCGCCGGGGTGCCGGCCCAGGCGCGTCTCGGGCCGCAGCGCCATGCGCCGGCAATTCTATTGTCTCAGTCGCGCGCCGATCCGCAAGGCGTCTATGAGGACGTCGCGGAACGAGCCAATGTTCGCGGCCAGTCCCGACAGGCCTTCGGGTCCGCCCCACTGTGGAGGAATTGCAAGCGGGCGAACCTGGCTACCGTACGCTCGCCGCTTTGCGACCTTGCTCCATGGCGAGCAGGCGCGACTTGGTGCTCAATCCGCCTGGCGCGGAAAAGCCGCCCAAACCGCCGCCGCTGCCGACAACCCGATGGCACGGGACGACCAGCGGCACCGGGTTACGAGCCATGCAATTGCCGACGGCACGCGCTGCATGCGGTGAGCCGACAGCCGTCGCCATTTCGGCATAGCTCAAGGTCTCGCCAGGGCGAATGCGCCGGCAACGCTCGTAGACGCGGCGTTGGAAGGGCGTCATCGATGGCCAATCGACCGGGATGGCGCTCAGGTCAACGCGATCGCCGGTGGCAAACCGCTTGAGTCGCGCGACCCAGTCGGCCGCTGGCGCGGTGGGCCGTGCGCGCAGTTCGGCTGCGTCGTCGCCCAGCGCGGCGATCGCCGCGGCAGGTTCGTCGTGACCGAAGGTCAGCCGAGTGAGCCCCTGTTGGCCGACGGTGATACCCATCCAGCCGAGGCGCGTGAGAAACACATGTGACCATGGGGCGGCGGTGCGCGTCGGGCGTGGTTTGGCCGCAAGCAGATTGGCACGGCTCATCGAGACCTCCTGGCGGCACGCAAGGCCGCATTTTCCGTGGCTTTGACCCTTCGGCGGCTGCATTCTATACTGCCATTTCGTGCCAGCAATATTGGCTGTTGCGTCCCTGTCGGAAGGATTCCACGAAGGGCAGGGGACGCCGCAGAACGGTCCACGCCGCACAGCGCAACTTTCGCCGCATTGGGCAACGGGCGCCTCACCGGGCATCCGCCGCCGCCGAGCAAGATTGCACGAATGTGCGCGAGGGGGCGGCCCGCGTGACCGGAACAAGCAGGGAAGGGACAACCGCTTCGATATCCGTTCGAATGCCAACAGCCCGTCGGGCCGGCGCGGTATCGAAGGTACGGGCGCATGAGGAATTGGGTTGATGCATCGCTACGCCTCCCTGTGCGACGATTTCTACATCAACATGAATCTCGGCACGGAGATGGAGCTCCCCAGCAACCGCGAGACGGTGCTGCATTTCTTTGAGCTGATTCGCAAGAAGTACCCGACGATGCGCAATTTCTACACGCGCGACAAGGGCGACTTCGTGCTCGAAGAGGACAAGGACCAGGGGCAATACCGCTGGACGACGATCGAGCCGCGCCGCGTCTGCTCGGGTCACGTGAATCCGGACAGCGTGGCCACGGCCATGAGCCAGCACGAATTGGTGCTCGATTTGGCGCCGCACATGTTGGCGTTGAGTCCGCTGGATTGCGAAGCGCTCGATTTGATGTTCGGGTTCGACTTCACCTACCGCGGCAACCACAATCAGCTCGTGACCGAGGCGCTCGGCGTAGCCCCGGCCATGGAACGGTTGCTCGACGTGCCCGGTACTTCGGTCATTCATTACGAGCCGTCGGTGACGCTGGCGTTGGACGACGAGTGCCGGCTGCAAGTGCGGGTGAGCGTCGAAAACCGTACGAACGCCTACCAGGTGCGCACGGGCGACTTTCCTGAAGAGCAATTGAGCGTCTATGTCACGGCCCGGCAGTATGGCAGTCTGGGCCCGGATATGACGTTCGTCGCGGCGCTGGGGCGGCTGTGCTCGGTTTGCCAGGACATGGTCGACAACCACGTGATCGATCAGATCCTGCAGCCGCTGGCTCGCGCGATTTCGATGAAGTGAGCGCCGTCGCCTTGGGCTGCGGCCGCCGCCGGCGCGGCTCGAGGGCGTTTCGCGTGCCCGCTTGCCTTTTTTGGCAGCCAGGTGGATGACCATGCCGGCCTCGTTCAGCCAGTTCGCCCGCGGAGTGAAAGTCGAAGGGGCATTCGAAGTGTTGGCGCACGCCAAGCGGCTGCGCGCGGCAGGCAAAGACGTCATCGAGCTGGAAATCGGCGATAGCCCATTTCCGACGACCGCGGCGGCGAAACGGGCAGGCATCGCCGCGATCGAGACCGACCAGACGCATTACGGACCGTCGATGGGTTTGCCGGAGGTACGGGCCTCGATGGGCGCGTACTTCGCGCAGCGGTTCGCGGTTCCGGTGGGCGGCGAGAACGTCGTCGTTGGGCCGGGAGCCAAGGTTTTTGAGCTGCTGTTCTGCGAGGCTTTTCTCGACCCGGGTGATGCGGTGCTCGTGTTCAGCCCGCACTTTCCCACCTACGTGCCCAACATCGAGCGGCGCGGGGCACGCATCTGGCTGGCGCCGCTGCGCGAGGAGCAGCAGTTTCGTCCGCAGGCGGCCGACGTTGCCGCGTTTTTGGAGCGCGACCCTCGACCGAAGGCCATATTTCTGAACAGCCCCCATAATCCGACGGGCGGTGTAGCCGAGGCCGACGATTTGCGGCAGATTGCCGACCTGGTCCGCGGCCGCAACGTGGTCGTGTTCGCCGACGAGCCGTATGACGCGATGGTGTGGCGCGGCCGCCATCACACGCTGCTCGAACAGCCCGGCATGCTCGATCAATGCGTGGCGGCCTACACGTTCAGCAAGTCGTACAGCATGAGCGGGTGGCGCGTCGGCTATGCCGTTACCTCGCCGGCGATCGCCGAGATGTTCGGCCGGCTAATCAATACGTCACTCTCATGTACATCGCCGATCGTTCAGTGGGCGGCGAAGGCAGCCCTCGAGGCCGATGGCGAAGAGTCGGTTGCGCAAATGGATGCCTTTCGTGATCAGGTGCAGTTCCTGGCCCGCGGACTCGCTCAGATCGAGGGCGTGAGCTGCTTGGAACCGGCGGCCACGTTCTATGCGTTTCCCAACGTCAAGGCGGTGTGCAACCGGCTCGGACTGACCTCGCAAGGGCTGGCGATGTATCTCCTGGCCGGCGCCGACGAACGACTCGGCGTGGCGTGTCTGGGAGGTGAGTGTTTTGGCACGGCGGGCGCGGGGTTCTTGCGGTTGAGCTGCGCCGAGCCGCGCAACCGCTTGCAGCAGGCGCTGGAGTTCTTGCCTGTCGCGTTTTCCCGGAGCGACCGCGCGGCAGCCTTTGCGGCTGCGCATCCCGAGCACCGGCTCGAGGCGCGTTACACCGAGTGACCGCCTCGCCAGCCGCTCGGCCGGCCGGGACCAGGCTCCCCCGGCGCGAGGGTTGCCGCTACGTCCGGCAGTTCCCGCATATCCGGCCCGTTTGGGTAGCTGATCGCTGGCAGTGTTTGTGGCGCGTGCCACGCGGTGACGTAGCTTTGCGAGGGACGGCATTGTCGCTGCGCGCGTCGTCGGCCGGCGCCAGTCCACTCACAAGTAGCCAGTCGGGAAGCGAAGTCATGTTGAACCGATCGCGTCAAAAGCTGTTCGTCGACCCCCGCGTGCAGGGAGCCTTGATGCTGCGGACGGTGACCTATTGGTTCTGCTGCCTGCTGACGATCACCACGCTGGTGTTGTGTTGGCGGATCATGTTTGGTTCGGCCCGAGTGTTCTACAAGCACTTCGACGAAATGTGGTTCCAGCTCGGCCCGGCCTTGGTTGCGTCGTTGTTTGTGCTGCCATTGGTGCTGATCGACGTACTGCGGCTGAGCAATCGCTTTGTCGGTCCGATTGTGCGATTCCGGCAGGCTCTGCGCACCCTGGCGCAAGGTGGACAGATTGAGCCGTTGCATTTCCGCGAGGGCGACTTCTGGCACGAGCTGTCCGAAGAACTCAACGCCCTGAACGCCCGGCTGCAACACTCGGAACTGGCTGGCCTGGCGAAAACCAGCGGCGAGCAAGAAGTGTTCGACGAAGATCACGCCGTCCTGACTCACTGAGTGGCTCGATCCGGTTGGCTCTCGGCATCGACCTGGTCGCGCGCCGCGAGCACGTGTTTGATGATCGAGTGCATGCGGTCTTCATCGGCGAACGGGCTGAGCACATAGGACTTCAGCGCCGCGATCGGCTCGCCAAAATCCGACTGCCGGTAGCAGTTGGTCATCGAGATGGCCACGCCGCGGCCCGCCAGCGCTTCGGCATGTACGCGCTCGTAAATCCGGCGGTTGTAGTCGTTGAAAGCCCGCGTCTGCACGCGAAAATCTGGGTCGCTGCGCTCACGGTCCTTGACGGACAACGTGTCGACGCCCGCCGGGTAGACGCGAAACAGCGTCACGGGGCCGACGTTCTCCTCGTTGAGGACCGTCAGGTCCGGGTGCGATTCGATGTGCTCTCGCAGCACCTCGGCCATCTCGACGGCATGTCCCAACAGGGTCCGCAGCCCCTCGCGCCCGAACAACAACAAGTTGGCCAGCGCCGCCAGCGGGCCGGTGCCGCTACGGGTCGTCTCGAGCGTGTACATCCCCGGGTGATGATGCCCCGACTGGTAGAGATAGGGCATCTCCTCGCGCCTGCGGGCCACGAGCCGGAAGTCGTCCGCATCGCGGGCCAGGAACAGCGTCGAGACGTAGGGAGCGTAGCCTGTCTTGTGAAAGTCGATGCCCAGCGAATCGGCCAGGCGCAGGTGGCGAATGCGGTGACTGGCCACGGCCAAGGCCCGCACGGTGCGGCCGCGAAAGCCGAGTTCGTTGGTCTTGAAGTCGTAGTTGTTGAATACCGACCAGGCCCAGCCGATCACGGCGTCGGCATGCACGTGCGGGCGATAGCCGAGTTTGAACTCCTCGACCAGCCGGTCGCGCAGCGCGACGATCGCTTGCAAGTCGTCGATTCCGAACGAATCGGTAGTGCCCATCGTAGCGACGAATGCCGCGATCTTGGCGCCGCCGGTGAGTGCCTCGCGCGCGGCGCGTTCGAGCTCCGCCAAATCGATCGCATTGTCGGCCGTTGAGGGCACGCGAACGACGTGGTCGGTGCCGATGCCGAGCCACGCGGCCACATTCAGCAGACAGTAATGACTTTGGGCCGATCCCAACACGACGAGCTGGTCGCGCAGGCCGCGCTGTAACGACCCAGGCAAGGCCTTTTCGAGCCCCATCCGGACGCCGTACAGCATGGTGCCCGTGCCGCCGAAGGTGAACGTGCCGGCTGCGTGCTGCGGATCGTAGCCGACCAGCTCGGCAGCCATCGAGGCCACGCGCACCTCGGCCTCGGAGACTCGATGACCGCTTTCCTCGCTGACCAGGTTGGGGTTGTAGACGGCCGGCAGCAGCACACCGATGATCGAGGCGATCGAAGTCGGCGGCACCACGTTCATCTGGAACCGAGGATGACCCGGGATGAACATTCCCTCGAGGTATTTCACCAGCTCGGGGATGACTGCCTCGACCGGGCGGCCTGCCTGCGGCGTGGTGGGCGTGCGAGCCCCGGCCCAATCGGGCTCGATCGCACGGCCGAGGATCGGGGCCTGCGATTTCAGCGAGTCGACCTGGTCGAGCGCCTTGAAAATCGTGAACACGAAATAGGCGTCGTGGACTGGGTCGGAAACCGGCTGGGGAAACGACGTGCGCAGCGCCGTCAATAGTTCGCGATAGCGCGGGATTTCTGCCACGACGCGGCCCTACCAGGCAATTTCGGCCGGGAAGTATTCGGCGATCAGCTCTTGGTAGAACGGCCGCAGACGCGCCTGGTCGGGGCGCTCCTTGGCCTTCGTGTACAGGTCATAGGGATTGAATGCCCGCACCCAGGCGAACATCTCGCGGTCATGATCGTTGAGCAGATGATCGTATGCCTGCTCGCGGTGCTGCGGGTAGAACGAGTGGTACCGAAGCATGTACTGCGCCGGCTCAGGCAGATAGTCCTTCGTCACCTGGAAGAGATACTCGTCGTGTCCCCAGGACAGCAGCACCCGGTCCAGCCCGCAGCCCGGCTCGTAGATGCCGCAGGCCGTCTTGTACTCGGCCACCTGCGAATCAGGATTCGCCGCGAAGAACTCGGGAAAGACAATCTTGTCGCTGAACGCGCAGCCGACGGGAAAGGTGTCGCCGACGACGGCCCATTGCGGCTCGCCGAACAGGCACAAAACCTTGCCCAGGTCGTGAATCAGGCCGGCCAGCACGAACCACCGCGGGTGACCGTCGGCGCGAATCGCCTCGGCGGTTTGCATCGCATGCTCGATCTGCGGCAGATCGGTGTCGGGGTCGCTGTCGTCGACCAGCGTGTTGAGAAACTCCATCGCCTCCCAAACACCCATCCGCTTTTTCCGCAGCGGAAGGTACTCGGCTCGCTTCCCGCGGACGAAATCGAGCGTCTGGTGAGTATGGTTGAGCCGGTAGAACTCCTTGACGCTGGCGCGGGCCTCGGCGCGATAATCGCGGAACTGCTCCTGCGTCTTGTTTGGGTCAGTCGGGTTGAACGGCGCATCGCCGCCAGCGGCTGGCTCGGGATAGCGGCGCTTGACGTCGTCGTCCCATTCGTGGAGATCGGCAAGCGGATTCTGGCTGGGATTCGACCGATTGGCGGCATCGACCATGGGACGCGCGGCTCCGCACGGGGCTCGGGAAAATCACTACGGATGCGGCGTGGCAAAGCAGAAAGCCTAGCCAGCGGGTTTCATCCTAGCCGCTATCCGCCACCCCGGCCAACCGCGATTGCCCGCGGCCCTGCTGGATACTGGGCACATTTCGTCGCAGTAGCGGGCAGATGCCGCCTCAGAACGAATCGGTCGGCGGCCAGAGGACCCAGTCGCCGGTTTCCATTTTGGTGGACCGGCGTTTGCCCGAAAGAATCTCCTCTCGGCCAAAGTAGTCAACAAAGGTTTGTCGTTGTGTTTGCCGACCGCCGTCGTCGACAAAGTTTCCGCCGAGGCTGTATAGCAGTGGGCGACCGTTTCGCACGAGGTAGCGCAAGGGTTGGCCGTCGCATTGATCAACCGGAAGCTGCGGCAGCAACCCCGGCGTCAACTCGGCCAACGTCGTCGGCCAGGCACCATGCTCACGGCGGTAGAGCTCCAATGCAATGGCCGTCACGGTGGCATCGGCTTCCTGGGCCGTTCGCACGCGCGTTCTTTCAACCCATACAATCGCGGGCAACATCAGGACCGGGATCACATACCGGAGACGCGGTACGGAGTCGTGTGCGATCTGTTGGATATAACGCTGTGATTGCGGTTCCTCCCATTGCCAGGGCGGCGACTGTACGTCGCGTGCGAGCAAGTCGAAGAATCGATCGATGACGGCCACTTGTTGATCGCGGTCGGCGATCATCAGGCCCAAGGTCGCTGTGGTGAGCTCGGTGCCTGCGCGACTGAGCACTCCCGAATTCTGCTCCGAGCCGAGTCCATAGGATTTCGAAAGAGCATCAGCGCTCAACCGATTGATCATGCGCATGCCCTCGGCCGTCATGTGGCCGTCGGCGCTGTAGCAGCGGTCGAGCAAATCGAGCATCACGGCGCGTTCGAATCGCATGTCGCAGGGCGTCCGATGATGTTCCGCATGGGCTGCCAGGCCGTGGGCCAGGTCGCGCAGTTGCTCGGGCGAGAAGACCTCACCATTTGTCGCCAGGAGTTCGCTAACGACCGTAGACGTGAGCAGTTCGATGTGCATAGCGACCAACTGCTCGACGAGGCATGCCCGTTCCGGCCGGCAGTGATCGGCCATCTGTAGCAACGCCTCGAGGCTCGCAAGAGCGCGGGGGGCATCGTGTTGTTGAGCGGCGAGCCGGACCTCGGTCTGCATCAGCCTCGCCGCCTTGCGGATGACCTGGATCGCCTCGAGTCCAACCGCGGTGAGCGCATGATCGGACGGTGGTGCTCCATCCGCCACCGATTGAAGCACGTACCCGAGATGCGGCTGGCTCGCTGCGCGACGCACTAATGTCGCCGCAGTTGCATGCTTTTTCAGCAGTTCGATCGCTTCTCCGAGGTGCTTTCGGTCACCGCCGAACGTGTACCAGTGCCAGCAGGTGTCGGCCAATTTGTCGCCGTAGAAATACTGCGCAGCTTCCTGGTACAGCGGCCAGGCGGCCGTTTCGCCGTGCGGCACCTTTCGGCCCACGTTGACCTCGCGCCAGTACTTGTCGGTGGGGTGAGGATTCGCCGACCAAAAGCGCACCAAGGCGATCGCATACACGACCGCCGCGATCGCCAGGGCCCACCCGCAGGCCAACCGTACGGCGCGCGTTGCGCGCCGCAGCGACGAACGCTGCCGGAGCTTGGCGCGGCGAATCAGCCTGGCTGCCACTGCTGGCGATCCAAATTGCTCCAAGAGCCGGGACGGATCGACGCCTGCCGTCAGCCCGTCGGCAAAATGCCCGGCCAGTTCCTGGACGACGGCGATCTTTTCCGTCCGCGAGAGCCGCGTACGCTTGGCGACTTGGAGCACCCGGTCATTGAGCTCGGCCGGCAAGTCATAAGCCAGCGCGACGCGCCGGAGATCGTAGCGGGCCGACAGGTTTCCGCGCAGCGCGTCGCTGAGCGGCGTATACCGGGCCCGGCTCCAGAAACCATCGGACGGCGCGTGGACGTTGCGTGCATGTTCGATCATCGGCGCTGGCCCCTTGCGTCAGTTCCCATGTGCTGCAGGCAGGATGCCGAGGCCATGCATGGCCCGGGCCACGGCTTCCCATTGCTTGACGTCGGCGGCCAGGCGTTTTCGCCCCTGAGCGGTGAGGGCATAGTACTTGCGCGGCCGGTTCGTCTCGCCGTCGCGCCAGTGGGCGGCGATCAGCCCTTGGGCTTCGAGGTTGTAGAGCAGCGGGTAGAGCGTCGAGTGTCCCATCGACAGCACGCCGTCGGAGCGCTGGTCGAGCAGGGCAATCAACTCGTAGCCGTATTTCTCGCCCCCTTCGAGTAGCTTGAGCACGGCAACGGGGCCGGCTCCACGCATCAGCTCGCGTTCGATTCGCATGGCTGAGCCCTTTGGTCTGAATGGCATACTATGTGTAGCATAGTATCGTGCCTCGCCGACCAAGGCAAGCCTTTTCTTCCCTAGAGAATCCCGGGGCGGAGGCGACGCGTCAGTCGAGCTTGAAGACGCGCCGCGCGTTGGCGTGGAAGAAGTTGGCCTCGAGCTGCGCCGGCAGACCCAACTCGCGCGCCTGCTGGGCACACTTGTCCAGCCGCAGCATGGGAAAGTTGCTGCCAAACAGCACCTTGTCGCGGCCGTACGTCGACATGAAGTGCAGCAACTGCGGCGGGTAGTAGCGCGGCAGGTATGCCGAGGTGTCGATGTAGACGTTCGCGTGTTTCCAGGCCACGGCGATCATCTCGTCGGTCCAGGGATAGCCGATGTGGCCGCCGACGATGCGCAGCTCGGGAAAAGTCAGCGCGATTTCGTCGATGTAGGGGATCGGCCGGCCGGTTTCCGAGGGACGCAAAGGGCCTGTATGGCCGACCTGCGTGCAGAAAGGAATGTCGAGCTCGATGCAGGCAACATAGAGCGGGTAATAGAGCTTGTCGTTGGGCGGGCGGTTCCAGAGCCAGGGAATGATGCGCAAGGCGCGAAAGCCCAGGTCGTTGACCGCGCGGCGCAGCTCGCGAACGGCAGCCACCGGATGTTCCAGATCGACGGCCGCAGCGCCGATGAATCGTGTCGGATGGGCGCGGAGATACTCGGCGACCAGGTCGTTCGAAAAGATCCATTCGCCACTTTGGCACCACGCAGTCAGCACCAGCCGCTCGATCCCCGCGGCGTCCATCATGCCGATCAGCTCGTCCGGCCCGACGCCGCGCTCGAGCAATTCACTGGTACCCGACTGGGCGAACAGTCGGGCGATTTCGGGCAGACGGTCGAACATGCCGCGCACGGCAGGTTGTGCCCAGGCATCGATCAGGGGTGTCTTCGTCGTCGACATGGCAGCTCGGAGCAAGAGGTATTGCGGGCAGGGAGCAGCTTCGCCGGCCGGCAGCGATGAAGTTGTTCGCCGCGCCGGCGGCTTGTATGCTCGGGCGTTTGAGCAACGACCGCCACGAGTATATCGAGCACCTGGTAGGAGCGGCGAACGATGCAGCGCGTGGTAGGCGGAATCTTCTTGGGACTGGCGCTCGGGGCCCTCGGCTGCAACGGTTCGGCAGGCGAAGTGGGCAACGACGGTTCGAGCAAGGCGGCCAGGACGTTTCGCATCGCGGTGATCCCGAAAGGGACGAGCCACGATTTCTGGTACTCGGTGCGCGCGGGGGCTGAGGCGGCCGACCACGACCTGGCCGAGGTCGAGATCACCTGGAAGGGGCCGCTCGGCGAGGGCGACACGGCCGAGCAGATCAAGATGGTCGAAAGCTTCATCGCCAACGGTTACGACGGCATCTGTCTGGCGCCGCTCGATGCCGTGGCTTTGCGCAAGCCGGTTGATCAAGCCCTGGCGGCCGGGATTCCCGTGCTGATCTTCGATTCGGGCCTGGCCGACCAATCGGGTATCGTCAGCTACGTGGCCACGAACAACCAACGCGGCGGCCAACGGGCCGGCGAGTACATGGCCGAGCTGCTGGGCGGCAAGGGCCGGGTGATTTTGATGCGCTACGATCTCAATTCGCAAAGCACCGAGCAGCGCGAGGCCGGCTTCCTCGAGGCGCTGGCCAAATTCCCCGACATCAAGTTGATCTCGCAGGACAAGTACGGCGGGCCCGACGAGAGCAAGGCCGTGGCCCTGAGCGAGAACTTGCTGGCCACCTATGGGGACCAGGTCGATGGCATCTTTTGTCCCAACCAGTCGACCGCCAGCGGCATGCTCACCGTCTTGCGGCGCGATCCGCGCGGTCTGGCCGGCAAGGTCAAGTTCATCGGCTTCGATGCCGGAGAAAACCTGGCCGATGGCCTCAAGACTGGCCACATGCACGCCACGGTGCTGCAAGATCCGGTGAAGATGGGCTATGACTCGGTCAAGGTGATGTACGAAAAGCTCTCGGGCCAACAGGTGCCCGAGCGCGTCGAGACGGAGGAGGCGCTGGCCACGAGCCAGAATTACGATCAGCCCGAAATCAAGCGGCTGCTCTTCCCGGAAACCGTGAAATAGGCGCGGGTGGGCCGTGCAGGCGTCGCAGGCGGCGATGACGAACGGACCGAACGTGGCGGCGCCCTTGTTGCGCTGCCAAGGCGTGTCGAAGCGCTTCGGCGCAACGGTGGCGCTGGCCGATGTGGCCTTTGAGGTTGGCCCAGGCGAAGTCCGCGCCCTGATCGGCGAAAACGGCGCCGGCAAATCGACCTTGATGAAGATCCTGGCCGGCATCTACCGGCCAGACGCGGGCACGATCGAATTGTCAGGTCGGGGTTTTGCACCGTCCGGGCCGGCGGCTGCCCGCACGGCAGGCGTCGCGATGATCCATCAGGAGCTGAGCCTGGCTCCGCATCTGAGCGTCGAGGCGAACATCCTGCTGGGGCAGGAGCGCGGCCACTGGGGACTGGTCGATCGCGACGCTCATCGGCAACTCGCCCAGCGGGCCCTGGCACAGCTGGGGCAAGAGCATTTGCCGCTCGACGTGCCCGTCGCCAAGCTGCCGATCGCCAAGCAGCAATTGGTCGAGATCGCGCGGGCCCTGGCTTCGGACGCGCGGGTGCTGATCTTCGACGAGCCGACCAGTTCGCTCACCGAGGAAGATACGGCACATCTGTTCCAGGCGATTGCCCGGCTGCGAGGGGCTGGCCTGGGCGTGATCTATATCAGCCATTTTCTCGAAGAAGTCGCACAAGTGGCCGACGTCTATTCCGTCCTGCGCGACGGACGGATCGTGGCACAAGGTGCCATGGCGGCTGCCAGCCAGGCGGATATCGTGCGGCAAATGGTCGGTCGCGAGTTGACCGAAATGTTTCCGCACGTCGAGCATCAGGTCGGGGAACCAGTGCTGGAGCTGTTCGGTTTGTCGGGGGTCGAGGTGCCCCGTGACGTCAGTCTGACGTTGCGCAGCGGCGAGATTCTGGGGCTCGCCGGGCTCGTGGGGGCAGGGCGAAGCGAATTGCTGCGCGCGATCTTTGGCCTCGAGCCCGTTCGCGCGGGCCGCGTGACGGTCGCGGCGCGCGGGTCGGTGGGGCAATCGCCTGCGGCGAGCATGCGCCGCGGCCTGGGCCTGGTGAGCGAAGATCGCAAGGCCGAGGGACTGGCCGTCGCAATGTCGATCGCCGACAACCTGACGCTCAATTGCCTTGCTCCCTATGCCCGCGCCGGCTGGCTCAACTTGCGGCGGCGCGACGCGGCGGCGCGCGACTGGATGGCACGCGTGGCGTGCAAGGCCCGTGGGCCGGGGCAACCGATCGGCGAACTGTCGGGCGGCAATCAGCAGAAAATTGCGATCGCGCGGCTGCTGCACCAGCAGGCCGACGTGCTGCTGCTCGACGAGCCCACGCGGGGCATCGACGTAGGCACCAAGGCCGAGGTGTACCGGTTGATCGGCCACCTGGCCGCGCAGGGCAAATCGATCCTGATGGTCAGCTCGTATCTACCCGAGCTCTTGAACGTCTGTGACCGGATCGGCGTGATGTGCCGAGGGCGGCTGCGCGCCTTGCGCCCGGCCGCCGAGTGGACGGACGAAGCCATCATGCACGTCGCCACGGGAGGAGCGTGAGCCAGCATGAGCGAAATCACAGCCAACACGGACACTCAATCGGCCCGGCGCAGCACCTGGGAACTGGTCTGGTCGGTATTGGGCCCGTTCGTCGGCCTGGGAATCGTCCTGGCGATCTTCCTGGGTTACCAGTTGATCGAACAGCCGCCGCAACCGTTCTTGTCGAAGCTGCGGATGACGATGATCGCCAAGCAGACGGCCATCGTCGGCATCGGCGCCTTGGGCATGACGGTGATCATCATCAGCGGCGGGATCGATCTGTCGGCCGGGTCGATCCTGGCCCTGACGGCCGTGCTGCTGGCCATGCTGCTCAAGCAAGGCGTCGAGCCGATCCTGGCCTTAATCGCCATCGTTCTGGCCGGCATTGCCTGCGGAGTGTTCAACGGATTGCTGATCGTGACCTTACGGCTGATACCGTTCATCGTGACTTTGGGCACCATGCTCGCGCTGCGCGGCGTAGCCGAGCGGGTTTCCGACCAACAGAAGATTCAAGCCCCGGCGCCCGAATGGATGAGCACGCTGCTCGATCCGCCCGCGAGCGGTAGTTGGCAATTGGTGTGCACCGGAGTCTGGATTGTCCTGGGGCTCGGACTGGTGTTGGCAGCCGTGCTGCGGCTGACGGTGTTTGGGCGCTACGTGTTCGCCATCGGCTCGAATGAGGCCACGGCGCGGTTGTGCGGCATCAACGTGCCGCTCGTCAAGATTGCCGTGTATGCGCTCGGCGGCGCATTCATGGCGC
The DNA here is from genome assembly GCA_019694435.1 of Pirellulales bacterium. NCBI lineage: Bacteria > Pseudomonadati > Planctomycetota > Planctomycetia > Pirellulales > Pirellulales bacterium. Next base: position 733 of record JAIBBZ010000061.1, on the reverse strand, counting down.
TGGCGGGGCTGTTCGACTTCAACGACCTGGCCAAACAAGGCAACCCGACGAGCGGGCTGGGCAAGGAATTAGAGATTATCGCCGCCGTCGTGATCGGCGGCGGCAGCCTCAACGGTGGGCGGGGCAGCGTGCTCGGCTCGATTCTCGGCGCGCTGACGATGACCACGCTCAGTAGCGGTTGCGTTTACGCCGGCGTCAGCGATCCCGTGCAGAAGATCGTGATCGGCCTGATCATCATCGCGGCCGTCGCCGTTGATCAGTTCCTGCATCGCCGTAGCGACTGATCGTCGCGCGACCCGAACGGCGATGCGTTCCGTGTTTCGCGACCAAAGGTGCCCGCGCCGGGTGGTGGCCGCCGGCTAGCGCCCGCCGCGACCTCGGCCGCGACGACCGCGCCCACCCCGGCCCGAATGCCGATCTTGCTGCGGAGCGCGGGCCCGGGCCGCCATGTTGGTCTCGACGATGATGCCGATCGTCTCCTCCCACGACGTGATGGCTCGGTGGAGCGAGCGATCTTCGCTCCCTTCGCCGCTCGAATCGCCGAGATCGGCTTCCTCAGCCGCCGAGTCGTCTTGATCGTCGCCCAGGTCACGGGATGCGTCACCTTCCGACCGCTCGGTCGATCCCTCGCCGGCACGACCGCCACGCGACCGTCGGCGCCGGCGGCCGCGGCGCCGAGGACGATCGTCGTCGCGCTCGCGCGGCTCGACCTCACGCGCGCCGCTCTCCAGTT
>JAIBBZ010000060.1 GCA_019694435.1 Pirellulales bacterium | reverse complement strand
CCCCCCTTGCCACGACGCCCATTGCCGCGGTTCGCAGTGCCGAACTGGCTGCCGCGCCGGCATCGGCCACGTCGTCGTCGTCAGCGGAGGGAGTGGCGGTGATCGGCTGGTCGTGCCGGTTCCCGGGTGCAGCCGACATCGACGCCTTCTGGCAACTGCTCTGCCAAGGCCAATCGGGCGTGGGGCCGATGACCGAAGATCGCGCCCGGGCAATCCCGCGCACGGAATTGATCGCAAATGCCCCACTTGCCATGGGTGGCTATCTCGGCGAAGTGGACCAATTCGATCCGGCATTCTTCAAAATCTCGCCGCACGAAGCCCGACTCATGGACCCGCAACAGCGGCTGTTCCTCGAAGTGGCCTGGGAGACGATCGAGACGGCTGGATACCGTCCCGAGCAGCTTGCGGCCACGCGTTGTGGCGTGTTCGTGGGCGTCAACGCGAACGAATACGGAACATTGCTGTCGCTATCGGGTGAGAGCGACGCTCATTTGCAATCGGGCAATGCGGTGTCGCTGGTGGCCACGCGGGTTTCGTACCTGCTCGATTTGCAAGGACCGAGCCTGACGGTGGACACGGCGTGCAGCTCGTCGCTGGTGGCGCTGCATCTGGCCTGCCAGAGCCTGTTGACCGGCGATTGCCGCACGGCACTGGTAGGCGGCGTAAATCTGATGCTCAATCCGCTCGGCACCGAGATGGTCGAGCGCTTCGGCATGCTGGCGGCCGACGGCCGGGTGAAGGCGTTCGACGACCGGGCGGACGGTTTCGTGCGAGGCGAAGGCGTGGGCGCCATTTTGCTCAAGCCGTTGGCCAATGCCCTGGCCGACCGCGATCCGATTCTCGCGGTCATCCGCTCGACGGCGGTCAACAACGACGGTCATGCTAAGGCCGGGCTGGCGGCGCCGAATCCCAAATCGCAGCAGGCTGTGATTTGCGATGCGTATCGAAAGGCCGGCGTGAAACCCCGTCAAATCGGACTGCTCGAAGCGCACGGCACTGGTACGGCGCTCGGCGATCCGATCGAGGTGGACGCACTGCGGCAGGCGTTTGCCGAGCAACCGGGCGGGCGGGCGTTTTGCGCTCTCGGCTCGGCCAAGACCAATATCGGCCACCTGGAATCGGCGGCCGGAATGGCCGGACTCATCAAGGCACTGCTGGCCGTGCGCCACGGCCTGCTGCCGCCGACGCTGCACGTCGACTCGCCCAACCGCCATATCGCGTTCGAAGCGAGCCCGTTCTATATCAACGATCGACTTCGTCCGTGGCCGACCACGCACGAGCCGCGCCGCGCGGGGGTGAGCGCCTTTGGCTTCGGCGGCACGAATGTCCATGTGGTCGTCGAACAGGCGACTGAAGATCGGACCTCGGTGTCTGGCCAGGGGGGGCCCCACGATGACCTTTCCGCTGACGCAGAACCGTCGGTTGCTCACGTGCTGACATTGTCGGCTCGCTCTGACACCGCGCTACGGCACCTGGCCGAACGCTATCTCCAGCGATTGTCCGGCGATGAAGCTTGGACGCTCGGGGACGTGTGCCTGACCTCGAATCTGGGCCGCGTCATGCACAATCGCCGGCTGGCGATCGTCGCCCGCTATCGCGATCAACTGCTTGACAAACTGCGCGTCTGCTCGCTGTCGCCGCGCTGGGACGACCTGGCCGGTTCGCTGATCTTCGTGAGCCCGACCGCAGTCGCGCCATCTAGCCAGGCACCCATCGCGAACCAACAGAGCGCAACGACCGGTATTGCGTTGCTGCAGGGCGAGGCCCGTGTGACGGCGCTCGCCGCACTGGCCGAACAATGGGCGCAAGGACGCGAAATCGACTGGGCGGCGGTCCAGCGTGATCCGCCGTATCAGCGGGTCGAGCTGCCGACGTATCCGTTTGAACGTCAGCGGTATTGGCTGCGCGAACGGACGAACGATGCCGAGCCCCAAGCACGTCAACGTGACACCGTACGTGGCACGGTTGCTCCTGCGCACGGTGCTACGGCGACCCAACGTCCGTCGCCTGCAGAAGCACCCATCCAACCTGCGACCGAGGTGCCTGTTGAACCTGCCCGATTGGAAAACTGGCTGTTTCAACCCGCCTGGGTGCGCGAAGATCGTGCCGCAACGCCTTTGGTGCAGGGCGGCGCGGAACTCACGGGAAAATGGCTGGTCTTCGTCGATGACCTGGGCGTGGGCACGGAAATCGCACGGCGCTTGCGCGGCAGCGGCGCACAAGTGATCGAGATTCGGCGCGGCGCGGTCTTTCGGCGCGTGTCGGACGGGGAGCTCGAGCTGAACCCGGACGCGATCGACGGTTATCGCGCGTTGTGGCGCGCCGCGGGGAAACATGTGGCCGGCGTCGTTCACTTGTGGTGTCTGAACGCCGAAGGCGGCGACGTGGGATCGATGTTCGAGCTTTCGGCGCGATTGTCCGACGGCGTTCGCAGCTTGCATCTGCTCTGGAAGACCTGGTCGGCGCGCCGCCTGGCGCGGCTGATGGTTGTGACCGATCGATCGCAGCAGGCGCGCGATGAAGATCGAGTCGCCTACCCGGAGCAGGCAGCCGCGTTTGGGCTGATCGGATCGTTGGCCCAGGAAGAGCCAAGCTGCCGCCTGGCCGCGATTGATCTGGACCTGGCACACGACTCGGTCGAACAGGCCGGCGCCGTGATCTTGAGCGAATTGGCGGCGCAAGGCACGCAGGCCTCGCCGATCCAGGTCGCATATCATGGCGATGCGCGCTGGGTAGCCGGTTGGCGTCCCTTGGATTTTGCCGCCTGGTCGCGCCGGCCCCACGCATTGCGCCAGGGTGGCGTCTATCTGATCACCGGTGGACTGGGAGGCATTGGCCTGGAGTTGGCCCGCTGGCTGCACACGCATTACCGCGCCAAGGTCGTGTTGCTGGGCCGTACGAAATTGCCGGCCCGCAAGAGCTGGGAGGCATCCCTGCGGCGTCGCTCGCCGCACGACGTCGTGGCCCGGCGCTTGCGCGAATTGCTGGCGCTCGAAGCCGACGGTGCAGAAGTCTGGCCGGTCGCCGGCGACGTGGCCGACATCGAAGAGATGACCGACCTGGTCGCGCGCGTAAAGGAACGCTACGGTGCCTTGCATGGCATCTTGCATGCGGCCGGCACGACGCGCGACGGCTTGCTCGCCACGTTATCGGCGAAAGATATCGAAGAGGTTTTGCGGGGCAAGATTCAAGGCGCATGGGCACTCGATCAGGCGACCCGGCACGAGCAGCTCGACTGGATGGTGTTGTTCTCTTCGGTGGCTTCGTGGTGGGGAGGACCCGGCCAGGCGCCCTATGCGGCTGCCAACCGCTGCCTCGATGCGTTTGCCGTGTGGCGCACGGGGGCAGGTCGACCCACGATGAGCATCAATTGGGGGCTGTGGGGCGAAACCGGCATGGCGGTGCCACACGTCGAACGCGTGCGGCGCAGCGGCACGCTCGAACCGATGCGCACCGGCGATGCGCTCGCGGCGTTCCAGCGGGCGTTACAGCTCGATTGTCCGCAAGTGGTCATTGCCGCTCTGGGACCACAGGGCAAGCACCTCTTGAGCGCTGCGCCGCAAGCGGTCGAGCCTGCCGGTGGGCAGGCGGCGCCGCTCCCGCCCCGACCATCGCTCGCCTCGCCCGACGAGGTCGAGCGCCATCTTGCAGAACGCTTGGCGCGGTTGCTCGAGGTCGCACAAGCTGCGCTCGATCGACAACAAAGCTTCGCCGATTTGGGGCTCGATTCGATCCTGGTCGTCCAGTTGACTCGCGAACTCGAGACGTTGGTTGGCCACGCCCTGCCGTTCAACACCCTCCAGCAGTATCCGAATCTCGAGACGCTGTCCGAGTTCTTGTATCGCGAACTCACCGGACCGGCGCACGCCCGTTAGGGGGACGCGGCCTGCTCGGGAATCGCGGTTGTCGCTGGGCCGTGGCCCGGGCTTGAATTCTGCCCGCAGAACCAGTCGGCCAGCACGCGCCCGAGCGCCGCGCAACCGGCCTCGTTCAGATGGTAATCGTCGTAGAACAACGCCTCTTGGCCGGAGAGCGCCAAAGCCGCGTCGCACGCTTGGATGCGTTGCTGCTGAGCGACCTCGAGCGTCGCTTCGTTGTAGCGCTCGAAGGCGTCGGCCAGCGGTACCGCGTCGAGAAAACTCCACGGGCGCCGCATCGGCACCACGCGCGCGAGGTTGAGGCGTTGCTGTGCAGCGGGGGTGAGATAGTCGGTCCAAAGCGTTGGTTGGGTAACGAGCACCAGCCGCAGTTTGCGCCTGCGGGCCACCTCGCAGATCTCCTCCAGGCGTTGGCGATAGGCGTCCAGCTCGGCATCCAGCCGCAAGCCGCCGGCGGGTTCGGCGATGTCGCCGCCCAGTCGCAACCGGTCGAGTTTTTCCCCGGTGCGGTCGACAACAAACCCCGCTTCGCTACGGTTCCAGGCCGCTTTGACCACCTGCAGAATCCGGCTGCGCGCCCAGAGCGGTCCAAGGTGGGTGCCCGTGTCCATTTGCCGCAGCTGGCGCACGAAATCGTTGATGCCCACCAGCAAGACGACGGCATCCATCTCGGCGACCAGCGGGCTCTCGGCGAGAAATCGCAAATGCTGAGCCGTTGCATACTCGCTCACCGCCGCGGCCCCGACCCAAACCGGGCATTCGCTGCACCGCTGCAACTGCCCGGCGAGTTGTGCGGTCCAGCACTCGTCGTCGTCCAGGTAGTAGCATTCCGTCGTGCTGCCACCCACGCAGAGGACGCGCATTGCCTGATCGCGCGGCGGCAGTTCAGGACCACGCACGCCTTGCGCGTTGATCGTGCTGTACGCCTCGCCGCTGACGTGATACAGCGTGAAGGGGTCGGGATCGAACACATACGTCGTCCCTGGCGGCCGCAGATGAAACGGCGGCCCGGGAGCAAACGCCGCGAGCAGCGCTTCGGCCAGCAGCACGCCGGCCAGCGTAGCAGTGCTGAGCGACAAGAGCCGCCAGGACGCGCGGCGCAGCGCCCTGCGCACCGGTCCGACGAGCAAGGCGCACAGAAACGATGCCGTGGCGGCGATCAGGGCCGCGCCGCAGGCCGCGAACATCAACGACCCATAGTTGCCCCGCGCCGCGGGGGGCCAGCCTTGCACGCTGGCCGCCAGCGTGTCGACCAGCGCCACCGCCGGCAGCAGCACGAGGCCGGCGTAAGCTGCCGCGAGATGGCCACGTTGGCTGGTTGCGGTGCCGTTCACGCCCATGCAGTCTCTAGGCGATCAAATCGTGGACGACGTTGCCGTACACGTCGGTCAGACGGAAATCGCGCCCGCCATACCGATAGGTTAGTTGCGTGTGATCGATGCCCATGAGCTGCAAAATCGTCGCGTGGAGATCGTGCACGTGCACAGGGTTCTCCACGGCGTAATAGCCGTACTCGTCGGTCGCGCCATAGATCGTCCCACCACGCACGGCTCCGCCAGCCAGCCACATCGTGAACCCATAGGGATTGTGGTCGCGGCCGTGCTGGCCGTCGGGCATCTCCTGGGCAGTGGGCGTCCGGCCGAATTCTCCGCCCCAGACCAGCAGCGTCTCGTCCCACAGCCCACGGGCAACGAGATCGGTGATCAGCCCGGCGATCGGACGATCGACCGCCAGGGCATTGTCGCGATGATAGGCGGCCAGCTTGTTGTGCTGGTCCCAGTGGTTGTGATCGGGCAGCGGCGGCGGCAGGACCTGTACGAAACGCACCCCGCGTTCGACCAACCGCCGGGCCAGCAGGCATTGCCGCCCGAACACCTCGCTGTGCGGCTGGTCGATGCCATAGTTGCGCAGCATGGCGGGCGTCTCGTCGGAGATGTTGACGAGCGCCGGCACGGCCGATTGCATCTGGAACGCCATTTCGTACTGCGCAATCAGGCCTTCCAACTCGGGATAGTTGGCTCCTCCTGACTGGTGATGCCGGTTCCACTGCGTCATCAAGTCGAGCTTGCGGCGCTGCAGGTCGGGACGCGGCTCCTGCGGCCGGATATCGGCCACCGGATAGTCGCCGCGACGGAACAGCGTCCCCTGCGTCGACAGCGGCAAGAAGCCCTGGCTGAAACATTCGAGCCCACCGAGCGGCAACTGCCCGGCATCGAGCACGACATAGCCCGGCAGGTCCTGACATTCGGTGCCCAGCCCGTAGGTGATCCACGAGCCCATGCTCGGTCGCCCCTGCAGCGGCCAGCCCGTGTGCATCTGGTAATTGGCCGCCGTGTGTTCCGAATGATCGGCGACCATCGAGCGGACCAGCGCCAAGCGATCGATGTGTTGCGCCGTCTCGCGGAATAGTTCGCTCACCCAGGTACCGTTTTCGCCATATTGCGAGAACTTGAACGGCGAGGCCAGCACTTTGTTCCCGATACGGAACTGCGTCTGCGGCGTGCTCATCTTGATCGGTTGGCCGTTTTCGCGATCCAAGCGCGGCTTGCGATCGAAGGTGTCGATTTGCGAGGGACCGCCGTCCATGTACAGGCAGATCACGTGGCGGGCTGGCTTGCGCGGACCCGTGGAGACCACCTGCGGCAGCCGCTGGCCGGGGGCGCGCGGCGTATCGGCCGGTGCCCGCGAGGCTGACTCGCCGCCGCTCCGTTGGCACGACGAAAGCAGCCCTGCCAAGGCGAGGCCGCCAAATCCGCCCGCGGCGCGCAGCAGCCACTCGCGCCGCGAGGGGCGCTCGCTTCCCGGCGGTTGCATCCCGGCCGGTTCGCAGTTAGGGCATGAGGGCGGCTGCATTGTGGCGGTCGATTCCGGATTGCCGGCGAGGGAGCGATCAGGGGGAATACAGGAATTCTTGCAGGTTGAAGATCACATGGCACAGGTCGTGCCAAGCGTCGCCCGGGGCATCGCTCTGCGCGTTCAACTGCCGATACGCCTCGGCTTGCTCGCGCAGGAACACCTCGGCGGCCGCGCGTTCGTCGTCATCCGGCAGCCGCGAAAGAGCCTGACGATAGGCCAACTCGATGCGCGCGCTCGTAGCCGGAGCGGCCGCGCGCAGCGCGCCGGCCCAAACTCCGGCCTGATGCGTCACAAAGTCGTTGTTCAGCATCGACAGGGCCATCGCCGGCAGGACCGAAGTGCGCCGCAGCCCTACGCAATTGTCAGGCTTGGGGAAATCGAATGCCGACAGCAGGATGTCGGCATAATTGCGCCGCACTTGCAGATACAGGCTGCGGCGCCCCTCGCCGTCTAGCGGGCCCGACTCGCCCGGCGAATCGCGGTAGTCGATGTACTTCACATACGCCGGGAAATAGATCGGCACGGGCCGCCCGTACAAACTGCGATCGAGGTTGCCCGCGACGGCCAACAGCGCGTCGCGGACGCACTCGGCCTCGAGCCGCCGCTGGGGTACGTGATGCCACAGCCGATTTGCCGGGTCGCTCTGCGCGGCCTGAGCCGACATGGCGCTGCCTTGTTGATAGGTCGCCGATAGCGCGATGCGGCGATGCAGCCGCTTGAGCGACCAGCCTTCGCGGACGAACTCGCGTGCCAGGTAATCGAGCAAGTCGGGATGTGTCGGTCGTTCACCCAAGGCGCCGAAATTGTCGGGTGTGCGCACCAGGCCTTGCCCGAAGTGATGCAGCCAGACGCGATTGACCATCACCCGGGCCGTCAAGGGGTTGTCGGGCGCCGTCATCCATGCGGCCCATTCGCGCCGCCCGCTGCCCGAAAGCTCCGGGTGCGGCGAAGCGTGGTGCAGCGCGGTCAGCAGTCCTCGAGGGACCAGTTCGCCCAGCTTCTGGGGACTGCCGGATATCTGCACGCGCATGTCGCGCGGATGCACGTCGCAAGCGACGCGGGCCAGGGTGGATTCGGGGAATTGCGCGACGATGGCGTCGCGTTGGCTGTACAGCTCCGCGAGCCGCTCGGTGATTGCCGCGGATCCGGCCGGCACATCGGCGCTGGTGACCGCGAACGGTGAGTCTGCAGCGCAGATCCAGCGGCGCAACTCGTCGGCAGCCGCAGGCTCGATGGCTTGGGGTGGTGGCGGCAGCGGCGCGCGTGCCTCCGCGGCGGCCTCGGCATACCGTTGCCAGCTTGCCTGCCAGGCATCCAGCGCTTCAGCGAACGCCGTTTGGTACCGCTCCGCAAGCTCGTCCAGCGAATTCAACCGGCCGGCCCGCAGCAGTTCGACGAGCCGCGCGTTCGGATTCGGCTCCGGTGCTCGCGGCTCTTCATCGGAAAAGAAAATCTGGTCGACCAGCACATGGCTGCCGGGCGTCGTTTCCGTATCGACAAGCTCAAACTGCAACTCCCGCCCCAGCAAATTGGGAACACGGATCGACACCAGCCGCAATTGATCGGTGCCATCGCCGGTGGCACTCAGGTCCGGCAAGGCCTGGCCGAAGACGAGCGTGTTCAGGCACACGCGCTGAGGCGCATTCGTTCCCGCGATCAGGAAATTGATCCAAGGCTTGTTGAGCACCACGGGCGGGCTCAGCCATCGCCCGGTCAACACATCGCCGACACCGCCGCGGCTATCGGCGTATCCGCTCCCCGCGACGCCGCGCACGTCGGCTGGTACGGCCTGCGCGGGGCCGGACGCGAAAGCTGGCCCGGTGGCCGTCCAGCCATGAGCAGCGCCCTGTTCAAAGTCTTCGACAATCGCTTCGCCGTTGCGATGCCCGTAGCCTGGCACGTGGACCTGCGCCAGTCGTTCGCCTAACTGCGCGGCGCGTCGAGCGAACCAGCGTCCCTCCTGGTCCATCAGCCGCGTCCAAATGTAAAAGACCGGATCTTTGGTTTGCTTGAGCGCTGGCAGCCGTTCGCACCAGATGGCCAGTCGCCGCGCGTCGAGCCCCGCCTGTTGCGCCGCCGACTCCACGTCCCGCTTGGCGGGCGGCGCGCCGGCGCCGAGTAGTCGAGTCGCGGTCAGCAGATAGTCCTTCAACTGGCCGACGAGTTCGCGTCGCGTTGCGCCGCGCAATTGTTCTTCGATCGCCTCGATTTCGCTCTGGCATGCGGCCAGCGCCTGCCGTTGGGTTTCGATGGCCGCGAGCTGTTTCGGCGAATCGACGGAACGATGGACCCGGGCGGTGCTGTAGATCATCCCCGCCTGGGCGTAATAGTCGGCCGTCGGAATCGGATCGAACTTATGGTCGTGGCAGCGGGCGCACCCGACGGTCAGGCCCAGAAACGCCTTGCCACCGACGTCCAGTTGCCGATCGACGATGTTGGCCACGGCCAGCGCCTCGTCGACGGGCACGTTCTGCACGTCGCCCAGAAAAAACCAGCCCGTCGCCACGAGCGAGGCCAACCGCTTGCCATCCGAACTCAACCGCAGCGGCAAGAGGTCACCGGCCAGGTGCTCGCGCACGAAGGCGTCGTACGGCAAATCTTCGTTGAACGCCTCGATCAAGTAATCGCGATAGCGATACATGTCGGGCTTGGGAGTATCGAACTCATGACCGTCGGTCTCGGCATAGCCGACCACGTCGAGCCAGTGCCGCGCCCAGCGCTCGCCGTAGTGCGGACTCGCCAGCAGACGGTCGACCACCTTGGCGAGGGCGTCGGGCGAAGTGTCACCCATGAACGCGTCCAGTTCCTCGGGAGTCGGCGGCAGCCCGATCAGGTCGAAAGTCACGCGCCGCAACCAGGCCGGCTTGTCGAGCGGCGCAGCGGGCGCGAGCCCCGCGGCTTCGAGCCGCGCCAGGATGAACCGATCGAGGTCATCGCGGGGCCACGAGCGGTCTTGCACGTCGGGAGGCGCCGGGTTGCCCACCGCTTGAAACGCCCAGTCGGCCGGCAGTTCACCCGCGGCCGTGGCGCCGGTACTCGTCGGCCAGACAACGCCGTCGGCGATCCATTGCGCGAGCGTGGCCACTTCGGCGTCGCTCAGCTTGCCGCCGGGGGGCATCCGCAGATCGGTGTTCTGGTCGTGCCGCACGGCCTCAATCAACAGGCTCTGCTCGGACTGCCCTGGAACGACTGCCGGCCCCCGGTCGCCCCCCTCGAGCAGTCGCTCGCGCGAAGAAAAGGCCAGCCCACCCTTGGGCTCCTGAACGTTGGGACCATGGCACTTGCCGCACCGCGCCACCAACAGGGGGCGGACCTGGGTCTCGAAAAACGCGTCGGCGGCCGCATCGGTCTGCGGCTCGGCCCCCCAGGCCGCGTCGGACCATGGCAACGCCAACACGCCGAGCACGACTGCCCAGACGCTCGCGCTTGGCGGCTTTCGCAGCACAGGCCATCCCCCGACAACTCGCCAGGTACAATCAAAAAGCGACCCGGCTGGTGTGAAACTCTATTCTACCACCGCCGCCCGGGCAGGATAGAAACGGCCGCCGGCCATCGACTTGTGAAATTTGCTTTGCCGTACCTTGCACCCAAGATGTCGCTCCCCCCTACGGTGATCGATCGATTGCGCGGCCGCAGCGCCCTGGTGCTGGGAAGCACGGGCTTTGTCGGCCGCTGGGCAGCAATGGCCGCTGCCGAGGCCGGGATGCGGCCGCTGCTCGTGGGTCGGGACGAGGCCCGACTGGGTGCCCTGGCCGCGGCGCTGCCCGTCGCGTCGGACGTGATTCTGAGCGATCTGGCTACCCCGGGAGCGGTACGCGAACTGCTGCGAAATCGCCAACCCGAGGTGATTTTCAATCTTGCCGGATATGGGGTTTATCCGTTCGAGCAGGATGAGCCGCGGCTCCGCCGGATCAACACCGAGTTGGTGAGCGAGTTGGTCGAGTTCCAACGTGCCCAGGCCGGTCTTGCGCCGGCGGTGCTCGTTCACGCCGGGAGTGCCTTCGAGTATGGCAATGTCGGCGGCAACCTGAGCGAAAGCGGGCCGGCAGAACCCACCAGTGCCTATGGCCGCACCAAGCTCGCCGCCACGCGGTATCTCGAAGCGCAGGCCGCGACGGGGCTGCCGATCGTGGTGGCGCGGTTGTTTACCGTCTACGGGCCCGGCGAACGCGAAGGCAGGCTGCTCAACACGCTCATCCGGGCCGCCGCCACGGCGGACGATATCCCGCTCACGGCCGGCACCCAACGTCGAGATTTTTGCTACGTGGGCGATGTGGCCGAGGGGTTGTTACGGCTCGCGGCCGCAGTCAATCTACGACCCGCGCAAGAGGCCACGGTGAATCTCGCCACAGGCGAGCTGCTGAGCGTACGCGAGTTCGCCGAACATGCCGCCAGCGTGCTGGGGATCGATCCGGCGCGGTTGAAATTCGGCGCGCTGGCCGGGCGAGCGGGCGAGATGGAGCACGATCCCGTGAGCCTGGAGCGGCTGCATTTGCGCACTGGTTGGGTGCCCGCGACGACTCCTGCCGAGGGCGTCCGACGCACCGCGTCGGCCGCACAATCGTTGCTGGCGTTGTAATCGGAACGGTCCCTCGGCGCTGCGCTGTCGAAGCGCGTTTGCGGCTGCTAACATCGGCTATCGAGCGATCGATTCGTTCACTCGACCTGCGACGGCGACTCATGCAAACCATCATCTTGGCCGGCGGCCGCGGCACGCGGCTGGCGGAAGAGACGGCCACACGGCCCAAGCCGATGGTCGAGATCGGCGGCAAGCCCATCCTGTGGCACCTGCTGCACATCTACGCCGCGCACGGCTTTCGCGACTTTCTCGTGGCCTGCGGCTACCAGGGCGAGGTGATTAAGGAGTACTTTCACAACGCCCACGTGCATCATCATGATTTCTTCGTCGATCTGAAGTCCGGTGCCGTCGAAACCATCGACGCCGGCAAGCTGGATTGGCGCGTCGGCGTCTTCGATACCGGCATCGAGACCATGACCGGCGGCCGCATCCAGCGGCTTCGCCGCTGGGTCGGCAACGAGACTTTCATGGCCACGTACGGCGATGGGCTGAGCAACGTCAACATACGCGAGTTGGTTGCGTTTCATCGGTCCCATGGCCGTGTCGCCACGGTCACTGCCGTCCGGCCCCCCGCGCGGTTTGGGGCCCTCGTGCTGTCCGGCCAGCAGGTCCGCGAGTTTGCCGAGAAGCCGCAGGCCGGCGAAGGCTGGATCAACGGCGGGTTCTTCGTTTTCGAGCCGGAGCTGTTCGACTACCTAGATGGCGACGGGTGTATCCTGGAGCGAGAGCCGCTCGAACAACTCGCCGCACGCGGCCAGTTGATGGCGTTTTGTCATCCGGGGTTCTGGCAGCCGATGGACACCCTGCGCGATAAACGCCAGCTCGAGTCGCTCTGGAATTCCGGTCACGCCCCCTGGATGACGGCCACGGATTCATGAACCAGCCCGCTTGGAAGTATCGACCCGTGCTCGTCACCGGGGCGACCGGACTGCTGGGTGCCGCGCTCGTGCGCGAGCTGCTCGCCCGGGGCGCCGCGGTCGTCGCCCTGGTGCGCGATTCGGTCGGGGTGAGCCCCTTCTTCTCCGAAGGCATCTACCGCTCGACCGTCGTCGTTCCGGGCGAGTTGGAAGATTTTCCAAAGCTGCTGCGGACGGTCAACGAGCACGAAATCCATACCGTCTTTCACTTGGGCGCCCAAACCATCGTGGGCACCGCCAACCGTTCGCCGCTGTCGACCTTCGAGGCCAACATCCGCGGCACCTGGAATCTGCTCGAGGCCTGCCGGCTGTGCCCGCAACTCGTCAAGCGCATCGTGCTGGCCTCGAGCGACAAGGCCTACGGCGAGCACCCGCAGCTTCCCTACGACGAATCGTTTCCGCTCGCTGGTCGATACCCGTACGACGCTTCGAAGGCCTGCGCGGAACAAATCGCGCGCAGCTATTTCCAGACCTACCGGTTGCCGATTGCGATCACACGTTGCGGCAATTTGTTCGGACCCGGCGACTTGAACTTCAGCAGGTTGGTACCGGGCACCATTCGCTCCTTGTTGGCTGGCGAGCGTCCGGTGATTCGCAGCGACGGCACGTTCGTGCGCGATTACTTCTATGTCCGCGACGCAGCGACGGCGTATCTCGATCTGGCCGACGCCCTGCAGGACGAGGCCAATTACGGCGAGGCGTTCAACTTCGGTACCGAAACCCCACTTTCGGTTGTCGAGATGGTCAAGTTGATGGCGGCACTGCTCGGGCGTTCCGACTTGGAGCCAGTGATTCAAAACCAGGCCACCGCCGAGATCCCGCGGCAGTATCTGAGCTGTGCCAAGGCCCGCGCAAGGCTCGGATGGGCTTCGCGCTGGACGCTCGAAGCAGGCCTGCGCGAAACGATCGCCTGGTACCGCGAGTTCTTGTCCTAGACCCCAAAAAAGGGCTCGGGACTTCCTGGATTTTCGTTGGCGTGAATCGTCGTCAACGGCTACCTTGGAAGGCACTCGTTGATCGGCTTCCCCCGGCAAGGGGGCTCGGGCTTGGCGGCCTGCGCAATCCGCGCTTGCGTTTCGTTGCCGAGTCGCGCCCAAACGGATCCAAGGGCGCGTCGCCAGCACACTTTGGGGGACACCGGGATGCGCTTTATGCGATGGGGCCAGCTCAGCAGAATCCGTCAAGGGATTCTTGCCAACAAACGACGCACGAGATCGCTCGATGTCGCGCTCGGCTGGGAGCGGCGCGCCGAACGGCTCGAAGTCCGGCAGATGCTCGACGGCGAGATTCACGGGACCGTCTGGCACGATCTCGACAGCGACGGAGTGCTCGAAGGAAGCGAGCCCAGGGTCGCGAACTGGACGGTCTATCTCGATCTCAACCAGAACGGCGTGCCCGAGTTCGGCGAGCCGAGCCAGTTGACCGACGTCAACGGCGATTACGCGTTCACCGGTCTTGCGCCGGGCAACTACCACGTCACCCAGGTGATGCAATTGGGGTGGAGCCTGACTTCGCCGCTGCCCGGGCCGCAGCTCACTTACCTGGCCAATTACAAGGACAACGTCGGCAGTATCAACGGTCTCAACGGCGCCGAAGAAATCATCACCAGCCCCGACGGCAAGAATATCTACGTCGTCTCGATTCTCGAGAACGCGCTGGTCTGGTTCGATCGTGACCCCGTTTCGGGGCTGCTGACGTATCGCAATGCGCTCATCGACGGCATCGCCGGAGTCGACGGTCTCCGCGCCGCGCACTGGGTGACGATGAGCAGCGACGGCAAGTGGATCTATACCGCGGCCCGTGGCGACGATGCGATCGGCCTGTTCAGCCGCAACACGACCACCGGGGCGATCAGCTATGTCACAACGTTCCAGGACGGCGTGAACGGCGTCGACGGTCTCGATGGCGTCGGCGTGATCGAGCTTTCGCCGGATGAGAATTTCCTCTACTCGGCCGGTCGATTTGAAGACGCCGTCTCGGTGTTCAGCCGCAATCCTGTCACCGGGCTGCTCACCTTCCAGGCCGTCTATCGCGACGGCGTCGACGGGGTCGACGGCCTCGATGAGGCCCGGGCCATCACCTTGTCCGAGGACGGCAATCACGTCTACGTGGCCGCGCTGGTCGATAGCTCGGTGACACTGTTTACCCGCAATCAGTCGACCGGCCTGCTGACCTACGAGCAGACCTGGTTCGACGGCGTCGGCGGCGTCGACGGCCTCGACAACGCCATCTCGGTCAAGATCAGCCCCGACGGAAATCATGTCTACGCGCTGGGTACGGTCGACGACGCCATTGCGCATTTCACGCGCAATCCGACCACGGGCATGTTGACCTATGTCGCGTCCTATTTCGATGGTGTCGGCGGCAATAACGGCCTCGACGGGGCCATCGCCCAGACGTTCAGCGACGATGGGCGGCACTATTACGTGGCCGGGTTCAACGATAATACGCTCACGGCATTCAACCGCGACGTCAACACCGGTGCCCTGACGTTGGCAACCGCTTACACCGACGGAGCCGGCGGGATCGACGGTTTGGGCGGCGTGCATGCCGTGGTGCTCTCGCCCGACGAAAAGTTCCTCTACGTCGGCAGCTTCAACGACGACGCGGTGGCCGTGTTTCGCCGCGAGAAGCCGGTGCATATCGTGACGATCGTCGGCAACGAGGTCGTGACCGGCAAGGATTTCGGCGTGCGGAACCCGAGCCTGAGCAACGGGGCTCCGGTGTTGGACCCGATCGGCAACCAGGTGGTCAACGAAGCCGCGCTCCTGACCTTTACAGCCTCGGCCTCGGACCCCGATCTCGATTCGCTCGTCTACAGCCTCGGCCCCGGGGCGCCGGCTGGCGCTTCGATCGATCCGGACACCGGCGTCTTTACCTGGACCCCCGGCGATAACTTCGTCGGCCCGGTCTCGATCACGATCATCGTTACCGACAACGGCGTTCCGGCGATGAACGATTCCGAGACGATCCAGGTCACCGTCAATAACGTCGCCCCCACGGCCGACGCCGGCGTCCCCTACGCGATCGACGAAGGTACGGGCCTGGCTCTCCTGGGCAGCGGCAGCGATCCGGCCGGCGTGAACGACCCGCTGTTGTTTAGCTGGGACCTCAATGGCGACCTGGTTTTTGGCGATGCCACGGGTGTGGCACCCTCGCTCACCTGGGCACAGTTGCTGTCGCTGGGCATCGACGACGGCGTCTACACAGTTCGCTTGCGCGTCGACGACGGCGACGGTGGGATCACGACCTCTGCGCCGACGACGCTCACGATCAACAACCTGCCGCCCACCTTGGCGGACGCCGGTGGCCCCTACGTGATCAACGAAGGCGACGGCCTATCGCTGGCCGGCTTCGGGAGCGATCCGGTCGATACGCTTAGTTTCAGTTGGGATCTGAACGGCGACCTGGTGTTTGGCGACGCGACCGGCGCGAATCCCACGTTGAGTCCGGCCCAATTGGCGGCGCTGGGCCTGTCCGATGGCCCCGGCGTCTTTGCGGTTCGACTGCGCGTCGACGACGGCGATGGCGGCGTGGTCGACTCGGCTCCCACGACGCTGACAATCGACAATCTTGCGCCCACCGCGGCGATCGCCGCCGCGTTTGCCACGCAGTTCCGCGGCGAGTCGGTCACTTACACGCTCACGGCGACCGATCCGGCGTCGGCCGACCAGGCCGGCGCGTTCACCTGGGACATCGACTGGGACAACAACGGCGTCTGGGATCAGTCGGTCAGCGGTCCGGTCGGCACGACCGTCACGCACAGCTATCCGACCACCGGCACCAAGACTATCGCCGTCCGCGCGACCGACGACGACGGCGGCACCGGCGGCAGCTCGACCACGAACGTCACCGTCAACAAGCAAGTCGCTCGCTTCAACGGCTCGACCACGGATTTGCTGTGGGGCGGCACGCCGGGGTTCGACGGCGTGTTCTTCATCGGCGCCGGCACGTCGATCACCGTCTTCACGCAGTTCGAAAACTCGGTGTTGAACTACTCGAACGTCCTCATGTCGGGCATCAACGGCCGGATCAAGGCCTACGGCTACGACAGCCTCGACGTGCTCGACGCGGAGTTCATCGGCCAGCGGATCGTCGAGCTCTACGGCGGCAACGGCGACGACGCTCTTTACGGCGGCAACCGCGGCGACTCGCTCTACGGCGGCCAGGGCA
This sequence comes from Pirellulales bacterium, assembly GCA_019694435.1. NCBI lineage: Bacteria > Pseudomonadati > Planctomycetota > Planctomycetia > Pirellulales > Pirellulales bacterium. The sequence goes on along the minus strand of JAIBBZ010000060.1, from coordinate 107 downwards.
ACGACCTGCTCGTCGGCGGCACGCAAGGCACCGACCAGGGCGACCGGCTGTTCGGCGAAGACGGCCTCGACGTGCTGTTCGGCTACAAGGGGGCCGACACGCTCGAC
>JAIBBZ010000059.1 GCA_019694435.1 Pirellulales bacterium | reverse complement strand
CTTGCGCGCAGCGGCGGGCGTCCTGTCGGAGAGCGGGTCGGCATCGGCCAGGGCAATCGTCTCCTGAACCAGCGCCTCGGTCTCGCGAACGCTCAGGCCCTCGGCCTGGATCCGCTCGGCGAAGGCGACCTGCTCGCGCTCGTCGCCCAGCGGCAACAAAGCCCGGGCATGGCCCGGCGTGATCGCGCCCTTGCGCAACGATTCCTGTACCGCGGCCGGCAGCTCGAGCAAGCGAATCAAGTTGGCAATGGTCGACCGATCGATGCGCAACCGCGCGGCGAGCTCGTCCTGGGTGCCGCCGTAAAGCCGTAGGTAGCGCTCGAACGAAGCAGCCTTTTCCAGGGCGCTCAGGTCCTTGCGCTGCAAATTCTCAACGATCGCCAACTCGGCCATCCGCCGGTCGTCGGCCTCGATCACCTGGGCCGTGATCTCGCCGATGCCAGCCGCGATCGTGGCCCGCAAGCGGCGCTCGCCGGCGACCAGTTGATAGCGTTCGCCCGAGCGGCGTACGACGATCGGCTGCAGCAGCCCGTGTTCGCGAATGCTCTCGGAGAGCTGTTGCAGCTCCGCCTCGTCGAACTCCTTGCGCGGCTGGTAGGGGTTGTTGTCGATGTCGTAGACCGCCAACATCCGCGTGGGCGAAGCGCTCCCCGATTCGTGCGCGATCGCGGCGCCGGGCGGTTGTTCACCGGGCGGCAAATCGAGCGGCCGCCCCAACAGTGCTTCGAGCCCACGACCCAGTCGGCGTTCTTTATTCACGTTCGAGTACCTCCAGGCAAAGTTCGACGTAGGCGCGCGCCCCTCGCGCACGTGGTTCGTAATCCATCACCGGCAACCCGTGGCTGGGCGCTTCGGCCACGGCCACGTCTCGCGGAATCACGTTCTGAAACACGATCTCGCCGAAAAACTCGCGCACCTCGCGGTCGACCTCGGCGGTCAGCTCCAGGCTCGGGTCGTACATCGTCAGCAGAATGCCACCGAACTGGAGCCGGTGCGGCTGTTCGGTCATCACGCTACGAATCACCTCGATCATTTGGGTCAGCCCCTCCATGGCGAAATACTCGCACTGGATGGGCATCAGCACTTCGGTGGAATTGGCCAGCGCCATACGGGTCAGCGGCCCCAGCGACGGCGGACAGTCAAAAATCACAAAGTCGTAGGCCGTGAGCCCCGCGGCCAGGTGCTGTTTGAGCGTCGTCGCCGGGGCGTCGTCGCCCGAGGCCAGCGTTTCGACGTCGCGAAACGTCCGGCTGCCGGGCAGCAACTCGAGCCCGCGCACTTTGGTCTCGATTAACGTGGTCCGGAGCGGTTCTTGCGAAACCAGCGGATGGCAGTTCGCCGGCGTTTGCCCTAGACCGCTGGTGGCGTTGCACTGGGGGTCGAGGTCGACCAACAGCGTCCGCGACCCGGCATAGGCCAGTGCGGCCGCCAGATTCACGGCGGTTGTTGTCTTCCCAACGCCGCCCTTCTGGTTGGCAACGCAGAGAATCCTGGACACTTAGACAAACCTTCCCTGGCTCGTTTGAACGCCGGCTTCCGTGCAGCGCGGGCGAATTCTAGCCGCGGTCGCTCGGCAAAGAGAAGATCACTTCGCTACAAGGTGAGGCTTCGCGGCCGGCGATCGCCTGCCGGAGCATTTGGTATGGCCAAACCGGCCAAACCAGGTGCAATGTTTCACGTGAAACGGCAATCCCAACGCCACGCAAACAAATACCCCAAGGCACTCAAACACGCCATTCACCGCCAAACACCAAGGCGTGTTTCACGTGAAACACCGGCTGTGGCGGTTCCGCCGGCTATTCCAGCGGATTGAATACCAACCCACTGAGCAGCTTGGGAAAGAAGTACGTGCTCTTGGCGGGCATCCGCTCTTTCAGCTCACTGACCTGGCGAATGTGCTCGACCGTAGCGGGCATCACCAGGGCCGCCAGGGGAAACTCGCCGCTCTCGAGCGATTCGGAGACCTCGTCTACCAGGTGCACGAACTTCGGTTTGGGCAAATCGGCGCCCCCCAGCAGCGTTTCGATCAGCAGCCGATGCAGAATCGCCACCCCGAGACCCTGCCACTCGGGGCTGTGATCACTGGCCACCTCGGCCATCTTGGCCTTTCCGGCCGGTGTGATCCTCGCGAGCGTCCAGCGCTGATCGGCCGTGGTGAACAGCCCCAGGGTGCCCTGGGCGTTTTCGCGTTCGATCTGCGACCAGACGTTGTCGGCCAGGTCGATCCCTTCGCCCATCACGCGGCAGTCGAAGCAGTGGCCGATGCGAGACTTCAAATCTGCACTCGTCATGGCGGGCAGCCCGCGGAACAAGCGGTGCGTTGGCATGACAATCAACCCAGGGTCGTTCATCCCGACAAACATCATCAGCACCGTGTTGGCCGGGTGCTGGGGGTCGAGCTTGCCCGCGGCGGCCAACTCGTCGCGATAGTTGCAGGCCGTTTCGTAGCGGTGATGCCCGTCGGCGATGAAGACGGGGTGCGGTCCCATCAGGCCTGCCACCTTCGAGATGACGGACGCATCGGTCACGAGCCACATTCGATGCACGACGCCCAGGTGGTCGGTCGCCTCGAGCGGAGCCTGACCGGCAACGGCGGCCTCGAGCAGTTCCTGGGCCTGGTTCTGGGGATCGGGATACAGGCCAAAGATCTGGCTCAGGTTGGCGCGGCAGGCCCGGGTGAGCATCAGCCGATCGGCCTTGGGCCCCGCCATGGTTTCTTCGTGAGGGTAGATCCGGCCCTCGCCGAACCGTTCAAGGCGGCACCGGGCCATGAAGCCCCGGCGGTTGAACTGCTGGCCGGCGTGGCTGAAAGACTGGTGATAGACGTACAGCGCCGGCTGGGCCTCGGCCTGCAGCACGCCCTCGCTGAGCCAGTTCCGAAAATGCCGTGCGGCGCGGTTGTAGCGATCGTTCGCGTCGGCATCGCCCGGCTCGTCGCGGTTGAGCTCGAGACGAACGACGTTCGCTGGGTGCAGCTTGTAGAGCTGGTCCTGTAGCGCGGCGTCGATCACGTCGTACGGCGGGGCCACGACGTTCGACAACGAGCCGACGTGCTTCAGGTCATAGCGAATGCCGCGGAAGGCTTGAATCTCGGGCATAGGGTCCTCGGCGCGTCCGTCGCGCTTGTGGGGGGGTCAAAGAACCAGGGCTCCGGGGTGTTATCCCGAAGCCCTGGGAGACTGTCAAACGGCAGCGCACGCCGCCGGAAATCGGGCGATTAATACCGGTAGTAGTCCGGCTTGAATGGCCCCTCGACCGGCACGCCGAGGTAGTCGGCCTGCGTCTGCGACAGCCGGGTGAGCTTCACGCCGAGCTTGTCGAGGTGCAGCCGGGCCACCTCCTCGTCGAGCAGCTTAGGCAGCGTGTGCACGCCGACGGGGAAATCCTTCGTCTGCGTGAACAGCGCGATCTGGGCCAGCACCTGGTTGGTGAACGAGGTGCTCATGACGAACGACGGATGCCCCGTCGCGCAACCCAGGTTCACCAGGCGTCCCTCGGCCAGGATGAGGATCGAGCGGCCGCTGGGGAACGTGTAGCGATCGACCTGCGGCTTGATCTCGACCTTCTTGACGTCCTTCTGGCCGTTGAGCCAAGCCATGTCGATTTCGATGTCGAAGTGCCCGATGTTGCAGACGATCGCGTCGTCGGGCATTTTCACCATATGCTCGCCGCGGATGATGTCGCGGTTGCCCGTGGTGGTGACGAAGATCTGGCCGCGCGAGGCGGCGTCTTCCATGGTTGTCACCTCGTACCCTTCCATGACCGCCTGCAGGGCGTTGATCGGGTCGATTTCGGTGACGATCACCCGAGCGCCCAGCGAGCGCATGGCCCGGGCACATCCCTTGCCGACGTCGCCGTAGCCGGCGATCACGACGATCTTGCCGGCGACCATCACGTCGGTCGCCCGCTTGATGCCGTCGGCGAGCGACTCGCGACAACCGTAGAGGTTGTCGAACTTGCTCTTGGTCACCGAGTCGTTGACGTTGATGCAGGGGGTCTTCAATTCGCGCCGGGCATGCATCTGATACAGCCGGTGCACGCCGGTCGTGGTTTCCTCACTGATGCCGCGAATGCCGGGCAGCAGCTCGGGATACTTGTTGTAGACCATCGCGGTCAGGTCGCCGCCATCGTCGAGGATCATGTTCAGCGGCTTGCCGTCGGGAAAGAACAGCGTCTGCTCGATGCACCAGTCGAACTCCTCGTTGTTCATGCCCTTCCAGGCGTACACGGGGAATCCGGCCTTGGCGATCGCCGCGGCGGCGTGATCCTGGGTCGAGAAGATGTTGCAACTGCTCCAGGTAACCTCGGCGCCGAGGTCCTTGAGGGTCTCGATCAGCACGGCCGTCTGGATGGTCATATGCAGACAGCCGGCGATCCGCGCCCCGGCCAGCGGCTTGGTCGGGCCGTACTTCGCGCGGAGGGCCATCAGGCCGGGCATCTCGTTTTCGGCGAGCGAGATCTCCTTGCGACCCCAATCGGCCAAAGACAGATCGGCAACCTTGTACGGCAGTTTGCTAGCAACTTGGGCCACGAAAAGCTCCTCGATGCGTGGACTTACGGCTGCCGGCGGAAGCATCGCGTGCTGGGCAGGCCGCGGGGCGAATATCCTACGAATTGGCTCGCCCATAGTATGCCCAGTTCGGCAATACCGGCAAGGGTTATCGCTCGGCGGCCCGGGCGGCGAAGGCCTGCCGGGCCCGGTGGACGAAGGCGCGAACCAGGGCGTGGTCCTTGACGCCTGGCGCCGATTCGACCCCGCTGGCCGTGTCGACCGCCGTCGGCGCAACCGCGCGGATTGCCTCGGCGACGTTGCGAGGGTTCAAGCCGCCGGCGAGCGCCAGCGGCAGCATCGGCCAGTGCTCGCGCCACCGGGCCACTTCGGCCCAGGGAGCCAGTTGGCCCGAGCCGCCGAACAGCCCCGGACGATGGGCGTCGATCAAGATCATCTCCGGCGCCGAGCCAGCCTGCGCCCAGCGAGTGAACCAGGCGAACAACTTGCTCGATCCTGGCACCTGGGCAGCGACCGGCTCGAGCTCGCCCTCGGCGACGCGCACGGCCTTGATCGTGCGCAGGCCGGCCAGCTCGGCAAGCATCTCGGGGGCTTCGTCGCCGTGGAGCTGCACGGCGTCGAGCGGCACCTCGGCAGCCACACGGCGAATCTCTTCGGCCGAGTGATTCACGAACACGCCCACGCGCAAGATGCCCTGCGGCACGGCGTTCGCAATTTGCCGGGCAATTTCGATCGACACGCAGCGCGGGCTGCCGCCGTAGAAATTGAGACCTAATGCATCGGCGCCCGCCGCGGCCACGGCCAGGGCGTCTTCGACGCGGGTCACTCCGCAGATCTTGATCTGGAACATGGGCGCTCGGCGCCTGCGGCAGAAACGTTGACATCGGACCGGCTGCTTCATTCTAACCGGGCGCCGACTTCCGCGCGTCGACGCGGCTTGCGCAGGCGCAAAACCCGGCCACGCTTGGCCCTATCCATCGATCGCTAGGAGTCGCACCACCCAGGGACCGCGTCACGAACCTCGCCGCTTGAGGGTCGAGAGGCGGTCGAGTGCTTGCCGATGCTTACTTTCGTACGGCTGCGCTGCGCGCTCGCGACGCGGCGGTTCGTTGAGCACCCGGTCCATTCCCCGATCGAACAGCAGCTCACCCCATGTACGAAGCTTTCTTCCAGTTGAGCGAACGCCCCTTCACGACCGTCCCGCGGATCGAGCACTACTTCCCCGCCGAGGCGATCGAACAGGCCCGCCAGACGCTGACGCGATGCATCGAACGCGGCGAAGGACCGGCCCTGGTCGTGGGGCCCGCCGGCTGCGGCAAGTCGATGCTGGCGCACGTGCTGGCAGCGCAGTTCCACGGCGAATACGGCGTCGTGCTACTGAATCAGGGTCACCTACGCACGGCCCGAGAGCTGTTGCAGTCGATCCTGTTCGAGTTGGGCCTCCCCTATCGCAAGCAGGACGAAGGCGAGCTGCGCCTGGCGCTGATGAGCCATGCTACGCGCAGCGATCGCTACCCGCAGGGCCTGCTGCTGCTGGTCGACGAGGCGCACACCCTTTCGCTGCGCGTGCTCGAAGAGCTGCGGCTCGTGACCAATGTCGTCCGCGCGGGACAGCCGCGCGTGCGGTTGGTGCTGTTCGGGGGCGGTTCGCTGGAAGAGCGGTTTGCCAATCCCAAGCTCGAGTCGTTCGGCCAGCGGCTCGCAGCGCGGTTGTATCTGCGTGCCTGGAATCATGCCGAGACGACGCAGTTTGTGCTGGGGGCCCTCTCCGAGGTCGGTGGGCACGGCGATCGAATCTTTCGGGCCGATGCGATCGATGCCTTGTATCGTGCCAGCGAGGGCATTCCGCGGCTGCTGATCCAGCTTTGCGATCACGCGTTGTCGTTGGCATTTGCCGGCGGGCAGACCTCGATCGGCGCAGCCGGGATTGAAGAGGCCTGGGCCGATCTGCAGCAGCTTCCCGCGCCGTGGAATGAATCGCCGCGCGAAGCCAAGATCGACGTCGCGGCCGCGGACAGTCCCGCGGTCATCGAGTTTGGCGGGCTCGACGGCGAGGATGAGCCAGAAGCCGACTTGGAACCCGCGACGATTCATACGCTACCGCTGCGGGCCTTCGATCAGGTCGACGACGATTTCGAGGTGATCGAAGCAAGCCTCGAGGACTTGCAGGGCGAGTTCGTGTCGGACGCGATCGAGGCCACGGCCGAGATGGCGATTCCGCGGGAAGAACCGGCCCCGCCGACGCACACCGAAGTATTTGCGGAGGAGGAGCTGCTCCTCGATCGGTACGGCGCGCTCGACGCACGGCTGTCCCGTCATCGCGTCACCCCCCAGCAATCCGAGGCGCGCCAGCTCTCGGAACTGATCACGGCCCTTTGCTCGCCCGGCGCCGAGCTTTTGCCCGCTGCTCCCGTCGAAGCCAAGCCGCAGCCGGCGATCGAGCAGCCCGCCGCTGCCGCTCTGGATGCAACCGCCAATCTGCCACGGGCCACGACTTTCTATGCCGACGACGTGGCGATTACGACCTTCGAGCCCATGGCCAGCGATACGGCGCTCGACCCGGTGTACCCCGAGAACTCGTCGATCACAACCTTGGCGGCCGCCTTCTCGCGTCCGGTTGCAGCGGCCCGGGGCACTCGGGCCTCGGCGGCGGATGACGACCTGATCATCGTCGAAGAAGACCTGGGCTCGCCGATTCCTCGCACCGAGGCCTCGGCCGGGGCCTGGCGGCAGGATTATCGCGAGCTGTTTTCCCGGCTACGTCGCGGCTAGTCCCGACTTGCGTTTCCGCTTGCGGCGCGAGCGGCGCCGCTGCCGCGCGGACGATTCGCCGGAGTTCGATTCGTCGCCCAGCTCATCCGGAGCACGCTGTCCACGCGTCGCCCAGGCATAGTAGAGCCCGGCAGCCGCCATCAGCACCGCGATGAACAGGAACATCGACGGATAACGCTGCCAGCCGAGTCGCTCGGCCAGGTGCAATTCCATACCTGCCATGGGCGAGCCGACCAGGTTGCCCAGGTCGAACATCGCGAGCATCAGCGTGGTGCCCAGGCCGCGAAACCTCGCGGGAAACTCGCTGCTGCCGCCGGCCACGATCGCCGGAAACAACATCGCGTGCGCGATGCCGATCAGCACGGCAGGAAAGACGAGTTGCCAGTTCGCGGTCACCGGCAAGAAGGCCAGCATGCTGGCCACGATCGCGGCCTGTCCCCAGAGCGCCGTGGCCCGCGAACCGATCCGTTCGGGCAATCGGCGGATCGACAACCGCGTGATGAACGCAGTGGGCGCGTAAACCCAAAAAAAGAGCGCGATTCCGCCGAGTCCCAGATCGGCGGTAAAGGGTCGCACGAAAGTCGGCGGAATGCCCAAGCCAAACCCCATGGCGGCCGCCATGACAAGCATCGGGCCCGGGTGAAAACGCTGCAGCACGCGGCCCAGGGGCGGTTGCCGGCGCGGCGGAGGGTTCGACTGGCCACGTGTCGAAGCCCAGGCCAGGGCCATGCTCACCGCGCCCAGTCCCGCGGCGGTCAGGAACATGGTCTGGATGTGCCATTCCGTGATCTGCACTCCGGCAAACAGGCGGTCTCCCAGCAGACTGCCCGTCATCATCCCCAGAAAGCCCGAAGTGCCGAGTGTGCCGATCGCTTCGGCCATGCGGCGCGGCGGCACGCGGCGCGCGACGTTGGTGATCGACGCGCCGAAAATGCCGGACACGCTCGTGTTGAACACGATGCGCGCCAGGTAGATGGCCGGCCCATGCACGTCGGTGATTAGCAAATGCGCCAAGCAACTGCCGATGAAGCCGCAGCACGAGACCAGCCAGATCATCCGCGTGCCGTACTGGTCGATCCCGACCCCTTGGGCAAAACGCATGGCCAGGCTGCCGAGCATGCCGAGGCCGACGATCCAACCGAGATCCCACTCGGTCCCGCCGCGAAACGCGATGAAATCCGCGTATCGAAACAGAAGGCTGCTGGCCACCATGATCGCCATATTGGCGGCATAGTTGAACCAGAACGGCAAGCCGTAGGTGTCTTCGTAGCCGCTCGGTTCGATGCGCGAAACGGGAGCCGGCGGCGATTGTGCCGGCTGCACGGCTGATGGCGAGGTCGCCGAGCGATACATCAACGGGGTGGGGGGAGCGAGGGACGCGGAGGGTATCGGGCAATTATAGCCGCTCGGGACGCCGCAGGGCGGGCCCTCGTAGGCTAGATTTACGAGAGAATTCCGTTGCGGCATGTTCGCGCAGGCGCGCGATAAATCCTGGCCATCCCCTGTCTGCCCCCCACCCAGCGTCTCGTGGTCGCCATGCATGCCTGCCCCAAAACGCTGGTTACGTTGTGCACTTACAACGAAATTGAAAACCTGCCCAGGCTGGTCGAGCAGATCCTTGCCCAACTGCCCGAGGCCAACGTCCTGGTCGTCGACGACAATTCGCCCGACGGTACTGGCCAATGGTGTGACGAGCGGGCACAGCAAGAACCGCGGGTGAAATGCGTCCACCGTCCGGCCAAGCTAGGCCTAGGCACGGCGCATATCACGGCCATGAAATACGCGCTCGACCAGGGCTACGACCAGGTCGTGACGATGGACGCCGATTTCAGCCATGACCCGCGGTACCTGCCCGAGCTGCTCCGGCAGATGGACGCCCCAGGCGAACGCCCCGTGGCGGTGTCGATCGGCTCGCGCTATGTCCCGGGTGGGGGGGTCACCGGCTGGCCGATGAAGCGGCATTTCATGAGCCGTTCGGTCAACCTGGCGGCCCGCATTCTGCTGGGTCTGTCACCGCGCGATTGCAGCGGGGCCTATCGCTGTTACCGCTGCATCAACCTGGCGCGGTTGGACTTCGACAACTTTCGCTCGCACGGCTACGTGTTTCAAGAAGAAGTGCTCTGGCACATCAAGCGCAATGGCGGCCGGTTCGTCGAGTTTCCGATCGTGTTCGCCAATCGCATGCAAGGCGCGTCGAAAATCGACGGCTCGGCCGTGGGCGAGGCCATCCTCGTGCTACTCCAACTCGGCTGGCGAAACTGGACTGGCCGCTAGAGTGCCGCGCCACCTGACCTTGGGCGCCGGCCCACCTCCGCGTTAGGCTGCGGCTTTCGCAGGTCAGCCGACGGTCGAGGCACACAACATGGCCATCCTGGTCACGGGGGGCGCGGGTTTCATCGGTAGCCACTTCATCGAGCGCATGCTCGCCGTGGGCCGTACGCCGATCGTCTGTCTCGACAACTTCAACGACTATTACGATCCCACGCAGAAGCGGGCAAATATCGAGGGCTTTCGACAGCATCCGCAGGTGCACTGCCTCGAGGGCTCGTTTTGCGACGCCGCGTTCGTAGGCCGGCTGTTTGCCGAGCATTCGATTAACGCCGTGATGCATTTGGGCGCCTATGCTGGCGTACGCACGAGCATCGAACGCCCGCAAATCTATGCCGAGACCAACGTGGTCGGCACGCTCGTGCTGCTCGAAGCCGCCAGGCGGCATCCAGTCGAACGATTCGTGCTGGCTTCTTCGTCCACGGTCTACGGCCAGGGCGCCGTCGCTCCGTTCGTCGAGGACTCGCCGCTGGGCCTGCCGCTGAGCCCTTACGGTGCCACGAAGCGCTCGGCCGAACTGCTGGGGCTGCTCTACCACCAACTCCACGGGGTGCCGGTCGTCTGCGTGCGGCCTTTCAGCGTCTACGGTTCGCGCCTGCGTCCCGACCTGGCCCTGTCGATTTTTACGGCCGCGATTCTCGCGGGCAGGGCACTGCCGCTGTTCGGCGACGGCTCCATCCGCCGCGATTTCACGCACGTCAGCGACATCTGCGCGGGCCTGCATGCGGCGCTCGATGCACCACAGGCCGTTGGCCAGTGCATCAACCTGGGCCACAGCGAGCCGTACCCGATGCTTGTGCTCATCGAACGGCTGGCCGCGGCCCTGGGCCGTGAAGCGAAAATCGAGTATCTGCCGGAGAAGCCCGGCGATATGCCGATCACCCATGCGAATCTCGACAAGGCGGCGCGATTGCTCGGGTACCATCCGCAGATGTCACTCGAAGATGGTCTGCGGGAATTCGTAGCCTGGTACCGGCGGACCCACCGCGTTTGACGCTCTGCCGAGCGACGGCCTACGATGCGTGGGAACCATTTCTCTCGCATCGAGTTGCGTCTGTGCAGGCATCCCGAGCAATTGCCCCGCTACGAGGAATCCTTGGGCCGGGCTATTGGTGCGCAGCCGTGGCGCTTTTTGCCGTCGGCCTGGGCGGCTGCAACGCGCCGACCAGCGACCAGCCGGCGACACCACAAGCCGGCGAGGCCGTGCGGCTGCTGGTGCTCGACAATCCGCCGCTCGCCACCGAACTGGCTGCGTTGGCAGGGCAATGGAAAGCGACGACCGGGGCCGAATTGACCGTCGTTGAAGCCAATGGGGCAGAAGCCGTCGCCGACAAGGGCTGGCCACAGGCCGATGCGGTCATTTTTCCGATTCACGCCCTCGCCACGCTGGCCGAGGAGCAGCGGATCGTGCCGCTCGATGCCCAATTGCTGCGGTCGCCCGGATTGGCCTGGAACGACAATTTCGACTTGCTGCGCTTGCGCGAAGCGACCTGGGGCGAGCAGCCGTATGCCGTTCCGCTCGGCTCGGCCACGCTGGTGCTTTTTTATCGGGCCGATTTGTTGCGTCATCTGGGGCGAAACCCGCCTACGACGTGGAACGAATACGCCGATTTGGCCCGATTGCTCGACGACCGGGCCAATCTCGGGGAGCTGGCGCCGCCGCACGACCGACCCTGGAATGGAGTCGCCGAGCCGCTCGCTCCAAATTGGGCGGCGTCCACGCTGCTCGCGAGGGCCGCGGCGTATGCGCGTCATCCCGAGAACTACTCGGCACTGTTCGACATCGCCACGCTGGAGCCGCTCGTCGGTGGCAAGCCGTTCGTACGGGCACTCGACGAGCTCAGGGAAGCAGGAGTCTGGGGGCCGGAGAATTGCGATGGCCTCACGCCCGACGAAGTCCGGCGCGCATTCTGGGCAGGCGAATGCGGCATGGCGCTCACCTGGTCGTCACCCGCCGATCCAAAGCTCGCCGGACTTGCACCGGTCGAAGCCGGTGTCGCAGAGCTGCCCGGCGCGACCGAGGCCTACGACAACGGCCAATCGCAATGGGAGCCGCGCAGCGAAGAGGCGGGGATCCGAGTGCCCTTGCTCGGGTTTGCCGGCCGAATGGGAGGCATCGTTGCCGACGCGAAAAACCCCGTTGGAGCTGGCTTGCTATTGTCCGCGCTGGCCACTCAGCCGTGGGCCGCAGGCGTCTGGCAGCGCCAACCCGACGCGACCCTGTGGCGCCGCTCGCAAGTCGCTCAGGCCGACCGCTGGGTCGAACCAGCAGGTGGCACCGGCTTTGGAGCGCAGTATGCGGCCGCGATTCAGGCCACGCTCGAGCGTTCCGATTCGCTGGCAGCGCTGTCACTGCCGGGAAGATCACAGTATTGGCAATTGCTCGACGATGCGGTCCGCGCGAGCCTGAAGGACGACAAGCCGGCCGAAAACCGGCTCAAAAGCGTCGCCGAAAAATGGCGCGAAATCAGCCAAACGTTGGGCACCGATCGGCAGTTGCGGGCCTACCGCCGCAGCTTGGGCCTGGAGCCGTAGTCCCACTTTCCCCTGACAGCCAGCAACCTTACAATGACGCACTTCCGGCCGCCCGCGACGGCCGGGGGAGAGTGTTCCCCGAATTTCCACTTCGGGGCGGTAGCTCAGTTGGGAGAGCGCTGCGTTCGCAATGCAGAGGTCGGGGGTTCGACTCCCCTCCGCTCCACTCCACCCGACGAGAAACGATCGAATTTTCGTCGGTCAGAAACACGCGACCCCGCGAAGCCCTCAAGGCTTCCGCGGGGTTTTTTTGTGCTCGGTGCTCGCCTGCAAGGGCCCGACGGCACGGCGCTCGAAATCAGGGCTCGGCGAGCCCAAACTACCCGGCCAGGACTCGAACCTGGAATGAGGGTACCAAAAACCCTAGTGTTACCATTACACCACCGGGTAACGGCCTGGCGCCCTGCGATGCCCGACGGCGTAACCGCCGAGCACCATTGAGATTGCGCCACGCTTACAGGCTGCCTTCCCACGCTTATAGACTACGCTGTGGGCGCTTGCCTACGGCAAATGTCAACTGCTCCAGCTCGATCGCCAGATCCACGCCGATCTGGTTGACGTGGCTCGGCAAGACAATGGTCACCGGGGCAAAATTCAGTAACCCCTCGACCCCTGCCGCTACGAGCCGGTCGGCCACGGCCTGAGCCGCGCCAGCCGGCACGGCCAGGATGGCCAGCTTGATGTTAAGAGTCTGGAGAACCTCCGACAAGCTGTCCATCGAGTGGACGCGCAGATCCTCAAGAGACATCCCGTGCTTGGCAGGATCGCTGTCAAACGCCGCCACGATCCTAAAGCCCTGTTGGGCAAAGCCCTTGTAGCCCAGGAGCGCTTGACCGAGATTACCCACGCCCACCAGCGCGACGGGCCATTGCTGGTCGGTGCCCAGGATCTTGCGGATGTGGAGGATCAATTCCTCGCAGCGGTAGCCGATGCCGGGGTAGCCGAATTGGCCAAAACAAGCCAGATCCTTACGCACCTGCGCGTCGGTGAATCCGAGCAGGCGTCCGAGGCGCCGAGAACTGGTCGTCGCCACGCCGTCGCGGACCAGATGCTGTAACTCGCGCAGATAAAGGCTCAAACGGCTGACCACCGCACGCGGCACGCCCTGACTCGTCAAGTCGTTCGGGGGTGGATTGTGCGGCGAAGAACCGGTTTCTGACATCAGTTGCGAGACTCGCCAATTGCCGTCCCCGCCCGGGTTTCGATCGGAGAGCGGACGCGGTCGCTGAGGCCCCGGTGCCGCGGCGAGCGCGACACATTCCCATGTTGGTTTTAACGCAAGCCCCGAGGTAGTTACAGCCTGCGACAATCGCGGCATCGCGCACTACAGCGAGATGCGTGGCGTCCCGTCGGCAGTCGTGCCTTCAGCATTTGCCGAGATATCGCCGGTTGCGGGGTTGTAGAACCAACCCACGTTGGAACCATTCTCCTGGAGTTCGTTGTCGGGAACCTGCGTCGATGGATTCGTGACGTTCTTGTAGCCCACCCCGTCGCTGAACGGGTTGTACGGCAGGTTGCTACCCGAGAAATACGGCCCGTACGGGTAATTCGCGTTCTTAAAGGCCGAGAACTGTCCGCTCGCCTTGGTATAGGTGGACAGGTGGATGTAGATCGGCGTCCCGTTCCAGCCCGGCGGTTTGCCCCGATGCTGGGCTTTGAAGTACTGAATCTGCTTGCGGAGCATCTGCAGATTCCGCATCAGTACGGCGTCCTTGGTGTCTTCCTCGCTGGCGGTCAGGCGGGGAATCATGGCCCCCGCAATGATCGCCATGATCAGCACAGCCATGGCCACTTCGACCAGGGTGAAGCCCTTCGAACGCGTTCGATGGCTAGCCATGGTGGGGAATTCCAACCGATCGATCGGAGGTCCTGCGCGGCGAAACGGCCCACGACGTGGGAATCGTCGTGGGCCGTCGCTGGTTTTGTCTAACTCGGAGCCGTCTCGGTCTGCTCCTCACGGAGCACCGACGGCCCAGCACTCTCCGGCGGTCGTTACGGGCGACTAGTACGACAGGTAGTCATCGTCGTCGGCGAAGATCTGTCCCGTGGCCGCGTGATACAACCAGCCATTGGTGCCGCTCTCGGCCGACGGCGGGGCCGTGGCCGTGGCGGTGACCGTGGCGACGTCGTACATCGGGTTCTTCGGGAACGCGCCCACCAGGTAGGGACCGTAGATGTGCGTGGCGCCAGTGCCGATCGTGCCGCTGGCGTCGGTCTTCGACGTCAATTGCGCGAGCGTGCCGCCCGACAGCGTCGGTGGCGTGCCGCCGTGCTGGGCCTTGTACAGTTCGATCTGTGCCCGCAACGTGTGCAGGTTGTAGCGCAGGGAACTCTTCTTGGCGTCGGTCGTGGAGTCGGTGAACTGCGGGATCACCGTGGCGGCAAGAATCGCCAGGATGACCACGACGATGAGCACCTCGACCAGCGTGAACGCGAACCGATGCTTGCACAGCTTCATGACGGCAACCCTCACTTCAACAATGCGTGTGTGATGAATGGTCTTGTCGCGAACGCCCGTCGCGAAATGAGCCGTTGAAGGTTCGCCACTGCGACCGTTCCGCTTCTCACGGCTCCGAGTCTTTCGCCTCGGAATGTGTGTCGCTGCTGCCTGCCCGACGCGGCTGGCACGGGCTTCGTGCGACCGCAGAGGACTGGCTTATTAGGTACCTAGGTCGCGGCCCGAGCTCAGTCAAACTCGCTCTTCACATGCTGCGCGGCGGGGCGAACTTGCGGGCAGCGCACTCGCTACGGCCGGCATCTTGGGACCGGCCGTAAGAATCGCGCCGATCGTCGCGGCCCTCAGCAATGCGCAAAACTTCCGCAATGAATGCATCCGTTGCCAGCATCTCAAATCAAGCAACCTTCGCAGTGTGTCGATACGACTTGGGAACAGGCGGACTTTAAGCGCGTTGGCAGTGCCTGGGATGCGGTACGCGATTCCGCGAATCGTGCATTCTGCGCAGCATGGCTAACGTACACAGAGTGCGCTATCCGAAGTTACGAAGGGCGTATTCGTCCGTCGACCCAGGCCATTGTCCGAATCAGGCGTCCTTGGAGGAGGCAAGAACATGAGAAACCTGTTGGGAGCGCCGCTGCTGGCCGTCTTGTTGACGGCCCTGTCGGCCAGCCCGGCGAACGCAATGTATTGCGGCGCCGCAAAGTACAGGTGCTGCTCTTGCTGCGAGGTGGAAACCTTCGCGTGTTGCAAGCAGCACTGCTACACGGTCATGAAACCGTGTCGCGAGATCGTCTACGAGCAGCAGGAATACACCTGCTACAAGACGGTGTATGAATCCGTCTGCGAGCCGAAGACCGTCAATTGCGTTCGTTACGAGACCGAGACGGCGTACCGTGACGTCACGTACACGGTGTGCAAGCCCGTCTGGGAAACCAAGACCCGGCAAATCACCTACACGGTGTGCAAGCCGGTTTGGGAGACCAAGACGCGCGACATCACCTATACGGTCTGCAAGCCGGTGTACGAGACCAAGACGCGCGACATCACCTACACGGTCTGCAAGCCGGTGTACGAGCAGCGCACCAAGGACATCCACTACACCGTCTGCAAGCCCGTCTACGAGACGCGCACCAAGGACATCCACTACACGGTCTGCAAGCCCGTCTGGGAAACCAAGACCCGCGAAATCGCCTACACGGTCTGCAAGCCGGTGTACGAGACGCGGACTCGGGACATCCACTACACGGTCTGCAAGCCGGTTTGGGAAACCAAGACGCGCCAAATCACCTACACGGTCTGCAAGCCGGTGTATGAGCAGCGCACCAAGGACATCCACTACACGGTCTGCAAGCCCGTCTACGAGACCAAGACTCGCGACATTCACTACACGGTCTGCAAGCCGGTGTACGAACAGCGCGAGCGCGTCTGCCACTACACGGTCTGCAAGCCGGTCTGGGAAACCAAGACCCGCGAAATCTGCTATACGGTCTGCAAGCCCGTCTACGAGACCAAGACCCGCGACATTCACTACACGGTCTGCAAGCCGGTGTATGAAACCCGCGAACGGGTCTGCCACTACACGGTCTGCAAGCCGGTCTGGGAAACCAAGACCCGCGAAGTCTGCTACACGGTCTGCAAGCCCGTCTATGAGCAGAAGGTTCGCCACTGCCACTACTCGGTGTGCAAGCCCGTCTGCTACACGAAGACGATCGAAGTCTGCTGCGGCGAGTGGCAGACCCAGGTCAGCGAATGCCCCGGTCCGGTTGTGACCCGCTGTGTCCAACAGCCGGGCTGCTGGGTGTTCGATCCGTGCTGCTGCCGGTGCGTGTACTGCCCGGGCAAGTGCTGCCAGGTGAAGGTCCAATGCCCGCCGGTCAAGGTCTGCAAGAAGGTCTGGGTGCCCCGCACCGAGACGCGGCAGATCAACTGCGTGCGTTACGAGCGGGAATGCCGGACCCGGGAGATCCCCTACACGGTCTGCCGCATGGTCCCCGAGACCCGCACGAAGAGCTGCTGCTACAAGGTCTGCCACATGGTGGCCGAGCACTGCGAGAAGCGGATTCCCTACACCGTCTGCAAGATGGTGCCGGAACATTGCGTCAAGCAGTGCAGCTACACGGTCTGCCGCATGGTCCCCGAGACCCGCACGAAGAGCTGCTGCTACAAGGTCTGCCACATGGTGGCCGAGCACTGCGAGAAGCGGATTCCCTACACCGTCTGCAAGATGGTGCCGGAACACCACGTCAAGCAGTG
>JAIBBZ010000058.1 GCA_019694435.1 Pirellulales bacterium | reverse complement strand
TCTCGGTGGTCGCGATGCCGAGCTTGTCGCCGGCAAACTTCGTCTCGGGATCGACCGACGAGCGCCGGAACGGACCTGCGCCAAACACCCAACTGTCCTTGGCGTAACTCGTCACCGGGGCGACGCCCGACTGCCAGACCGGCAGGCCCGTCTTGCGGTTGTAGGCAAACACGGCCAGCTTGGCGACGCCCCGCTGATGCGTGTTCTTGGCCAGCGGGATCTCGGGGATGCTCGTCGGCAGCGGCGTGGGCAGAATGGCAGGCACGCTGACGCTCGGCACGCCCAAGGTGACGTCGTTGCGGTCGGTGCCGACGGCCCCGCTACGAGCCTCGACGACGAAGTTGGCGTCTTCACGGCGTTCTTTCAACACGCAGCCGCTGGCCAGGAGGTGCTGCCGGATCGTGCTGATGACGTAGTTCTCGTCGACCGTCCCGCGCAGGAATTGCGGATCGAAATACACCTCTTTGCCTGCCAAGGCACTGAAATCCAATTGCGAGACGGCTTGATCGACCGCGTCGGAAATCAAGAGTTGTTCGGTAGCAGTCCGGGCACTGTCGGTCCAGCGCGTCGTGCCGCAACCGGCGAGCGCGACGACGAGCACGCCCAGCGGCCGGGCCATGCGGAGCAGCGACATGAGTCGAGGCCTCGAAAGAATCGATCGACAAGTCCGAGCACAAAGCGGCCGACGAAATGCCGCGCGACGAGGGGCAGGATTGTAGAGCCAGCCGTCCGGCGCGGCTGCGCGAATCGAAGGCTGCAGCTAGCGCCAGCGGTCTGCGCTGCAACGGTTGCCAGCACGGGCCTGCAGGGCGTACCTTATCTCGCGTCGGAGTGCGGCGTTTCACCTTGAATGGCGGCTAAGTGGAGCGAATCACGTGAGTGGCAGCAGACTGGTAGCTGCGGCGTTTTGTATGTATTGGGCAGCAAGCATGGCGTGCGGCGCAGAGCACGATGATCTGCCCCCTTCGCATTCGGTGCGCCCGGAGTTGTTTGCCACGGGCTTTGAATTTGCCGAGGGGCCGGCATTCGACGCGGCGGGCAACCTGTTTGCGGTCAACTATCGGGCCAATGGCAACATCGGGCGGATCGCGCCCGACGGCACCGCGGCGGTATTTTGCGACCTGCGCGAGCTGGCCCCCGTCGACGGCCGTTTGCCCCAGGCCAACGGTCTGAAAGTCGATTCGCAGGGCCGGCTGATCGCGAGCGACTCGGGGGCCGGGCGGCTGCTGCGTGTCGCCGCCGATGGCCGCATGGTCGAGGTGCTGGCCGACTCCTGCGAAGGCGTCCGCTTTAACAGCGTCAACGACGTGGCCTTGGACCGCGCGGGCAATATCTACTTCAGCGATCCGGGCGGCTCGAACGCCGACAATCCAGTGGGCGCGATCTACCGCTACGAAGCGGCCACGGGCAAGGTGACACGGTTGGCCGACCGCCTGGCCTTTCCCAACGGGCTGGGAGTAACGCCCGACCAGAAACACCTTTGCCTGTCCGAGAGCCAGCGTTTCCGGCTGCTGATTTTCGATCTGGCACCGGATGGCACGGTGAGTAACCAGCGGGTGCTGATCGAGTTTCCCACCGAGACGCAAGGCAACCTGATCGGCGGGCGGCACGATCCCGATGGGCTGATCTTCGACGCCCGTGGCCGGCTGTATGTCGGGATGTGGACAGGCGGGGTGATTAACGTCGTCGAAGTGCCGTCGGGCCAACTGTTGCGGCAATATGACGCTGGGGGCAGCAAGGCGACCAACGTGCACTTCTACGGCGACTACCTGTACACCACGGTCGCCTCGAAAGAAGCGATCTTCCGCCTCAAGCTGGGCGTGAAGGGCTTCGACTACAACGCGCCGGTCGCTCCCTGACAGCCGCGCTGCTTGGCAGCAAAGCGCTGCTGGCGCCGCGGCCGGCGCGTGGCGCGGATGCGATTCCTATTCGCCGGCCGGCGAGGGTTCGTACGGCACCGGTTCAGCCGTGGCGGGCGCTTCCTGCGACTCGACCGGCGCTGGCTCGCCAGCCGGCTCCGTCGAGCCTGCCGAGGAATCCGGCTCGGCCAGTTCGCCATACACGCGGGTCGTCTCTTCGATCGCCAGGGCCGCGCCGGTTTCCTTGCATTG
Organism: Pirellulales bacterium; assembly: GCA_019694435.1. NCBI lineage: Bacteria > Pseudomonadati > Planctomycetota > Planctomycetia > Pirellulales > Pirellulales bacterium. The sequence goes on along the minus strand of JAIBBZ010000058.1, from coordinate 14,765 downwards.
CAGTTCGGCCCGGAACACATGGTTCCCTTCGGCCTGGGCGCGGGCTTTGACCTTCAGGATCAGCTCGCGACCGGCCGGCAGCACGGCAATGCGGTCGAACACCACCTGGCCCGGGCCCAATTGATGTGCACCGCCCTGGGCCGTGGTCGGTTCGACCCCGTCGGAGAAGAAGCCGACGACGTCGATCCCTTCGGCCGCCTTCGTGCCGCGATTGCGGACGCGAATCGTATAGATGATTTCCTGGCCGACGGGCACGGGGCCTTGCGGATCGGAAACGTCCAGTTGCAGATCGGCCATCGCTTCGACGGTCGTAGCGGCGGTTTGCGCGATTTCCAGTTGGTCGTCGGCCGTCGCCACGATCGTTTGCTGTGCCACGCCGGCGGCGGACAGCTCACACTGCATTTCGAAGCTTTCCGTAGCACCCGGCGGCAGGACGGGCAGGCTCCACACGACCTGGCCGCGCTGTGCGTCGTGCTGGCCACCCGGGCTGTCCATTAGTTTCGCGCCATCCACCAGGGGTGCCACGATGCGCACCTTCTGGGCCGACGCGTTGCCCGGGTTCGTGACGGCAATTTTGTAGGTCGCGACGGTGCCGGCATAGACCAGCCGCGGCGCGCTCACTTGCAACCGCAGCTCGGGCTTGCGGACGACGACGTCGGCGGCAACCGTGGCCCGCAGACCGCCCTCGGCCGTGGCTTCGGCCTGCACCGAAATGCTACCTGCGTTACGTGCGGCAATCTGCACCTCGACGGCCTTGCTTTCGCCCGGACGCAAGGTGCCGACCTGGTAGGTTTGTGCGTTGCTCAGTTCGACGGTGCCCGGCAACAGGCGGACCACGATATTCTCGGCCTCACCGCTGCCAGGGTTCGAGAGCACCAGCTTGTACGTGCTCGAATGGCCGTAATGCAGCTCTTCCGGACCCGAGAGAGTCATTACCAGTTTTGGTTCTTGGACTTCGACCATGGCTTGGGTAGCCTGCGAGGCGAAGGCCCATTGCACGCCCAAGTCGAACGGACGGCTGCTGCGCGGCACCAATCGCAAGACGAGTTCTTCCTTGCCGGCGGCCGGCAGTTGGCTGAGCACCCAGATCATCGTTCCCGGCGGCGCTTGCTCGGGGGTGACCATTTCGCCGGTGCTCGGCTCGACGCTCGTCATGTCGGTGCCTTCCGGCACGTTGATCTGAACCTGCACCCCGCCGGCAGCCACGGCGCCGGAGTTGGTGACAACCAGCTTGTAGACGGCCTCGCGACCGACCAGCACGCGCCGCGGACCGGTCGTTTCGACCGCGATGAGCGGGCTCTGCTTGGTCATCAGCACTTCTTCGCCCGGCGGCGGCGCAATCGTCGGATTGACCGAACTTGCCACGGCCGGGCCCACGGGTGCTGCCTGCGGGACGGGGACTTGCGCGGTCGACTCGGCGGCTGCGCTCTCGGGCGCTTCGCCGGTCTCTTCACTGGGGGTCGGTTGCTCGGTGCTTAGCGCTTCCGACGTGTCGGGCACTTCCGGGGCGCTCGATTCCTCTTCCACGGCAGAGGCAGACGTCTGCGGCGCCGGAGTGTTGGTCTTCATCCGCCGGGCAGCCGACAAACGCTCGGCCAGGGTTTTTTCGCGGCGCGCCACGTCGGGCGATTCATCTGCCTCCTGTGGAGACGGCTCCGAGGTCGAAGGCGTGACGACTTGCACCCGTGTGCCCGACGTGGACGGAGCGCTGTCTTCGTTCGGGCTGCCGACCCGGGGCGCAGAACTGCGGCGGGCGACGCGGGGCGTAGCGACGCCGGGCGGCTGCGCCTCTTCGAAGTCGTCCTGGACGACGCGCGGCACGTTGCGCTTCTGGTTCAACGGCCGGCGCGAGCTCGACGGCGTCGGCATAGCAACCTCGCCGGTCGGATTGCCGGGGGCGGCTTGCGCACCCGGCGTTGCCGCCGGATTGTGCTGATGAGGATGTTGATGCTGTTGTTGTTGCTGCGCTTGGCGCTGCTGCTTCATCTGCATTTGCCGCGCCCGCGAGGGTGGCAGCCGCAGCTTGCCGTTGAGGATCCCGCTTAAGACCCCGCCGTTCTCTTGCGCAGCCGCCGTGCCCGTCATCAGGACCAGCAGCAACACGACGCGCAATCCAAGCCCGTAATCTTTCGTCCGGCGCATAGTGCTATCTCAACAGCTCGATTCCTATGTCAACGGTCCGTCGTCAGATATCGGGCCTACCGCTGGGAACAGTCCAGGAAACTTTGCCGCTTGCGGCGGCTGGCCGAGTGGCGCGGGATGCAAGGACAGAATTGGTAGCAGGCACCTAATTCCTTGCCAATCCTCGCCCTGCGGCGACCACCAGATAGCAGGGGAGACATATCTGCAGCGCAAAAAATTTCTGCGTTTACTGGACTTTCGACAGCGCGCGACGCCGCTACGAATCGCCTGCTGGCACAGCTCAGCTCTGCGGCTTGTTGAAACTGTCGAGCGCTGCTTGCGCCGTGGGAGAAGCGAAACCACGCGCGAAAGCCGTTGCCGAGATCCGGTCCCACACATCGTGCGGCTGCCCACGCAGTTGACCAAAGAATCGCCGGGCCTCGGCGACGACCGGCGGCTTTGCTGACGCCACGCGCCGGGCCACTTCCAGCGCTCGCGGCAAGAGCTCGTCCGGCGCGACGAGCTGATCGACGAGCCCCCATGTCGCTCCTTGTGCCGCGTCGAAGCGGCCGGCCACGAGCACCAGTTGCTCGGCCCGTGCGGGTCCCACCCAGGCAGCCAATCGCGACAACGCCCAAGGTGGGAGCCACTGCTGCGCGGCCTCGGGAAACCCGAGCTGGGTGCCCGTGGCGACGATCCGCAGATCGCAATACAGCGACAGGAAAAACCCGCCGCCCACGGCATAGCCGTGGATGGCAGCGATCGTCGGACGATCGAGCGCCGCCAGACGGTCGAACACTCCGGCAAACGCCAATTCCAGCTCCGTGGCCTCGGCCGGCGTGCAAGCGGCCAGTTCACGCAGGTCGGCGCCCGCGCAAAATCCGCGGCCGGCTCCGCACAAGACAACGGCACGCAGGGCGTCGTCGTCGGCGATCGCGTCGAGGTGGCGGGCCAATGCGGCGACCAAGCCGCGATCGAGCGCGTTGGCCACCTGCGGGCGGTTGAGGCGGAGCACCGCCACATTCCCAGCGCGTTCGAACTCGATCGGTGCGGGCGTCATGGGCGGCGATTGTAGGACGCGAGACCGGCCCTGAATAGACGCCGGCTTGCGGCAATTTGCGCTTGCAGATTCAATAAGTTGCTATGTCGATCGCTCTTCCCCCGGACTCGCAAAGCTCTGCCCACGTGCCGCCGGTGCCGCGGCGCGCGCCGCTGATGATCGGCCCGGTCCTGGTCGATCCACCGGTGCTACAAGCGCCGATGGCGGGCTTTACAAACTACGCCTATCGCCAGATCGTGCGCGAGTTCGGCGGCGCCGGCCTGCAAGCGACCGAGATGATCAGCGCCAAAGGCTTCCTCGAGAACGAGGAGCACTCCGGAGAGTTCCCGGACCGCCTCTGGGGCGTAAAGGACGAACCGCGGCCCTTGGCCGTGCAGATCTGGGACAACGATCCGCCGACGTTGGCGGCGGTCGGCGCGCGGCTGGCGCATGAATTCCGTGTGAGCGTTGTCGACATCAATTTCGGTTGTCCCGTGAAGCAGGTGACCGAGAAGGCCCACAGCGGCTCGTACCTGCTGCGCGATCCGGAGCGCGTGGGGCGCATCGTCGAGCGCGTCGTCGAGGCCTGTCGGCCGACCCCCGTGACCGCCAAGATTCGCCTGGGCTGCACGCGAAACTCGGTCAATGCCGCCGATGTTGCCCGCGTCGTCGAACAAGCCGGCGCGGCCGCGCTGACGGTGCACGGCCGCACGGCGCAGGAGTTTTTCCAAGGTCAGGCCGACTGGGACCGGATCGCCGACATCAAAGAGCATCTGCGGCGGATTCCCCTGATCGGCAATGGCGATCTGACGAGCGCCGAGCGCGCCGTAGAGCGGCTCAATCGGTATCCGGTCGATGGAGTGATGATTGCGAGGGCCGCGCTGGGCAAACCGTGGTTGTTCCGGCAGGTCGCAGCGGCGCTGGCCGGGTTGCCAATTCCGCCCGATCTTACGCCCAGCGAGGAACAGCAATTGTTGCTGCATCACTACGACCTGGTGGTCGCGCGGTTTGGCGTCGACCAGGGCACGGTGCTGATGCGCAAGTTTGCCTGCTGCTACGCGCAAGGGCGGCCCGGTGCGCGCGAGTTTCGCACCTATGCCTGCCGCGTGACCTCGCCGGCCGACTTTCACGAAGTCGTCAACCGCCATTTTCCGCTGCGTAGGGCGAGGCGCCAGCTGCGCGACGGCTTTCCGGACGCGGCCGAGGGCTGCACTGAGGTGCCGGGCGACTGCACCACCGACGACGATGCGCGAGATTAGCCGGCCGGGCCGCGCAGCACCAACACCGGGCAATGCGCCAGCCGGACGACGCGCTCGGCCGTGGAACCGATGAGCAGCCGGCTCAGACCCGTGCGGCCATGCGACGGCAACACGATCAGCTCGGCCCCGATGCGTTCGGCGTATTCGGCCACCTGGCGGCCGGCGTCGCCGAATTCGATGTCCCGCACGCAGCCGGCATATTTCGCGTCGGCCAGCCGCTCGCCCAGGGCGGTCAGTACATGTCTGCGCCGGCTGTCGTTGTCGATGGTGTTCCAGATCACGCCCGGCTCTGCCGGTTCGAGCGACGGCAAGACGTGCAGCACGTGCAGGTCAGACGGCCGGGCCACCAGCTCCAGTGCGGCATCGACGGCGGTAAACGATTCGGCAGAGAAGTCGACCGGCACAACGACTTTTTTCTTCGGAAGCCAGGGCACGGGTGAGATCCTCCCAAGGGGGTGCAAAAGCCGACGGCCGAGGGCCGGGTGGTTAGTGCATGCGGCGGTTGTGAAGCTGACCGGTATGCAGGCGGTGCCAGTAATCGAGCATCGCCGCGCGCACTTTCCCGCTCAACAACACGCAACCGATGACGTTCGGAAAGGCCATCGACAGAATCATCATATCGCTGAAAGCCAGGATGTTCGTGGCCGTGGCGATCGAGCCGAAAAACACGAACCCGAGGAACAGCACGCGAAACGCCAGGGCCCGGTGCTGCCCGAACAGCAGCGACCAGCAACGTTCGCCGTAATACGACCAGGAAATCATCGTCGAATAGGCGAACAGGAAGACGGCGGCCGCCAATAAGTAAGGGAACCAAGGCTGCGACCGCTCGAAGGCCGCCGTGGTCAGCGTGGCCCCGTCGCGACCGGCCAGCGTCGGGTCGCTGTAGACCCCCGTGACGACGATCACCAGACCCGTCATCGTGCACACGACGACGGTGTCGATGAACGGCTCGAGCAAGGCCACGAAGCCTTCGCTGAGCGGTTCCTGGGTTTTGGCCGCGGCATGCGCGATCGAGGCCGAGCCGACGCCCGCCTCGTTCGAAAAACTGGCCCGCTGCACGCCGGTGACAAAGGCCCCGAGCAGCCCGCCGTAGACCGATCCCGGGTTGAAGGCGCCCGTCAAGATGGCCCAGGCCGCATCGTCGAGCCGCGCGAAGTTCATCCCCAAGATCGACAGCGCCGCGAGGATGTACAGCGCGCACATGAGCGGCACGATTTTTTCTGCCGTGGCGGCGATCCGGCGAATCCCGCCGATGATGACGACGCCCACCAGCGTTGCCATCAGCAGACCGTAGACCGGCTTATAAAGCTCGGCAAACCGATCCAGCGAGGCCTGCAGCTCGGCGCGCTCGGCTTGCAACGTTTCGGCGTTGGCCGGTTGAGTTGCCAGCGAGCGGTCGATCTCCTCGACGCGGCGCGTCGTGTCGAGCTGGATGACGGCCAGCAGGGTGCTGGCCGATTGGTTCGCCTGAAACGCGCAGCCGCCGCCGAACGACCCGCCGATGCACATCACCGCAAACATCACGGCCAGCACGGCGCCCAACCGTGCGAGTCCCAGTTCGCCGAGACCCAGGCGCAGGTAATGCATCGGTCCGCCCGAGATCGTGCCGTCGGTAGCGACCTGGCGGTACAGCTGGCCGAGAGTGCATTCGGTGAATTTGCTGGACATGCCGAACAAACCCGCCATCACCATCCAGAACACCGCGCCCGGCCCGCCGATGCTGACGGCAAACGCCACGCCGGCGATGTTTCCCAGCCCGACCGTGGCCGACAGCGCAGAGGCCAGCGCCTGAAAGTGCGTTACCTCGCCGGGGTTGTCGGGATCGTCATAGTCGCCGCGCAATAGCCGCAGGGCATGCGGAAATCCCCATACGGCGACGAACCGCATGAAGACGGTAAAGAAGATTGCCGCGGCAAACAGCCAGATCACGATGAACGGCAGCTTGCCCGGCACCTTGAAGGGCAACAGCCGGCCCAGATCGAAGGTGATAACGTCGGTGAGCGGCGTCACGACCCAATCGCCAAACGCCCGGTCGACCGTCGTCATCCAATTGGCCGCGGCTGAGGCGCCTTCGGCCGGCGTCGCAGGGGCCGTAGAGCCCGTAGGGGCCGGCTCCGTGGCACCGGGCGCGCCCTGGGCAACGGGCGGTGCTAGCAGCACCGCGAAAGCGGCTGCCGTGGAAACCAAGGAAAACCACCTGAGCATGCCGGCAAGCCTCATTGCGGACGGGCTGTCTGGACAAAGTTCGACGCCAGTTCTAGGTGAATAAGTCTATGAATGTCAATGGTTTGCGTGCTATGTGTGCGCTTGGCGTATGTTTTTCACATATCTGGTTGCCAAAATTGCGATAACGGCTAAGATACGACCGATTGAGAGGGCCTGGGCGAAGGCCTCACTATGAGCACGATCCACGAAACATCCGACTCGACCGTGATCGACCTCCTGCGCAAGGAAGGTGCGCTGGGTGTCAGCGACCTGGCCGCTGCGCTGGATGTCACGGCGACGGCGGTCCGGCAACGGTTGATGCGGCTCATGAGCCAAGGGCTGGTCGAGCGCGAATCGAGCGCGAAGGCGGGGCGCGGCCGGCCGAGCCATCGCTACCGCCTGACGGAGAAGGCCCGGCGCCGCGCCGGGACCAACTTTGCCGACCTGGCCATGGTGCTCTGGCACGAGTTGGGAGTCGACCAGGAACCCGCCGCGCGGGCATTGCTGATGCGCAGGGTGGCCAAGGCGCTGGCGACCCATTATTTGAAGGAAGTGCAAGGAGCCAGCTCGGAAGAGCGCATGCAGGCCATTAGCACGTTGTTCGGCCACCGCGATGTGCCGTTCACCGTTGACCGGGCAAACGGCCTGCCGGTGCTCAGGGCGCACGACTGCCCTTATCCCGATCTGGCGGACCAGGATCGCACGATTTGCGAGTTGGAACGGTTGGTCTTCAGCGAGCTGTTGGCGGCGGGCGTCGAGCTGTCGCAATGCCGTCTCGACGGTCAGCCGTGCTGCCAATTTGAACCCCGATTGAGTTGAACCGCCGCCGCTGCGCGGCGCATCCCCGAGGCACCCGATGAGCGAAGCAGCCAAGGAAACCCTGAAAATCGAAGGCCTGCACGTCAGCGTCGAGGGGAAGGAGATTCTCCGCGGCGTGGACCTGGAGATCCGTCGCGGCGAGACCCACGCGTTGATGGGCCCCAACGGCTCGGGGAAGAGCACGCTCGGGTTCGCCATCATGGGCCACCCAAATTACGAAGTCACCGCTGGTTCGATCACGCTCAACGGCCAGGACCTGTTGGCGATGGAGCCCAACGAACGCGCGCGGGCCGGCTTGTTTCTGGCCTTTCAGCGGCCGATGGCGATTCCCGGCGTCAAGCTGGCCGACTTCCTGCGGCACGCCACGACCAACGTGCGCAACCCGGCACGCAAGGAAGGCGAAGACCTGATCCCGATGCGTGAATTCCGCAAGGAGCTCAAGAGCAAGATGGAGCAACTGCGGATGGATCCTGACTTTGCCCGCCGGTACGTGAACGACGGTTTCTCCGGCGGCGAAATGAAGCGGGCCGAGATTCTGCAGATGGCCATGCTGCGGCCGAAGTTCGCCGTGCTCGACGAGACCGACAGCGGGCTCGACGTGGACGCGGTGCGGCTGGCCAGCCAGAGCATTGCGGAGATCGGCGGCAAAGACATGGGCATCCTGATCATCACGCACCACGACAAACTGCTCGAGCACAATCGGCCCGACTACACCCACGTGATGATGGGCGGGCGGATCGTCGAAACGGGCGGCCCGGAACTCGCCGAAGAATTGCACGAACGAGGCTATGACCGGATTCGGGCCAAGTATCCCGAAGCGGCCGCGGCCGAGGTCGTGTTGGCGCGCGACGCAGCGGCCACGGCTTGACGATTTTCACGCAACCTGCGGCGCTCACCGAAGCATGAGAACCCCTTCGCCCTTCGAGGCAACCAAAAACGCGATGGCCACGGACACCAAGGAACAGTTCGCAGTCGGCGTCGGCGAAATCAATAAGTACGATTTCCGCAACGAAGAGAAGTACATCTTCAAGAGCCGCAAGGGGCTCGATGCCGAAATCGTCAACCAGATTTCCGACATGAAGAACGAGCCGGACTGGATGCGCCAATTCCGGCTGCGCAGCCTGGAGACCTTCCTGGCGAAACCATTGCCGCGCTGGGGCGGGAACATCGACCTCGACTTCCAGGACATCTATTACTACATCAAGCCGTCCGATCGCCAGGGCCGCAGCTGGGACGAAGTGCCCGACGAGATCAAGCGGACGTTCGACAAGCTGGGCATTCCAGAAGCCGAGAAGAAATTCCTCGCCGGGGTCAAGGCGCAGTACGAGAGCGAAGTCGTCTATGGCTCGCTCCGCGAAGAACTCTCCGGCCAGGGGGTGATCTTTACCGACACCGACACGGCCGTGCGCGAATATCCCGACCTGGTCCGGGAGTATTTCAGCAAAGTCATCCCTTCGAGCGACAACAAATTCGCCGCGCTGAATTCGGCCGTCTGGTCCGGCGGGTCGTTCATCTACGTTCCCAAGGGTGTGAAGATCGAATTCCCGCTGCAGGCCTACTTCCGCATCAACGCGGAAAACATGGGCCAGTTCGAGCGGACGCTGATCATCGTCGACGAGGGTGCCCAGGTGCACTACGTCGAAGGCTGCACGGCGCCGATGTACAGCACCGAAAGCCTGCATTCGGCCGTGGTCGAGATCATCGTCAAGAAGCACGCCCGCTGCCGCTACACGACGATTCAGAACTGGGCCAACAACATCTACAACCTGGTGACCAAACGGGCCGTGGCCTACGAAGGCGCGGTCATGGAGTGGATCGACGGCAATCTCGGCAGCCGGCTGACGATGAAATACCCGGCCGTCTATATGGTCGAGCCCGGCGCCCGCGGCGAGATTCTTTCGATCGCGTTCGCCTCTTCGGGCCAGCATCAGGACGCCGGGGCCAAGGTCGTGCACGCCGCGCCGCACACCTCCAGCCGCATCGTCTCGAAGTCGATCTCGAAGAACGGCGGCCGGGCGAGCTATCGCGGGCTGGTCAAGGTCGACTCGGGCGCCCGCAAGGCCAAGAGCAGCGTGGTGTGCGACGCGTTGATTCTCGACGACCGCAGCCGGAGCGACACGTACCCCTACATCGAAGTCGACGAGCAGGACGTGACGATCGGCCACGAGGCGAGCGTCTCGCGGATCGGCGAAGAGCAGTTGTTCTACCTGACCAGCCGCGGCCTGTCCGAGGCCGAAGCGAGCACGATGATCGTCAACGGCTTTATCGAGCCGCTGGTCAAGGAACTGCCGATGGAATACGCGGTCGAAATGAACCGCTTGATCGAGCTGCAGATGGAAGGCTCGGTCGGTTAACGCAGGCTTGCTGTGACACCAGATTCTCGCCGGCCGGCGGTCGGCGGTATTGAGAGAGTGATTGTCGTTAGATGGCTACCGTGACGCGTGCCGGTTTCGTTCAGGACGCCTTCGACGCGTTTCTCGCCCGCCGAGATGAGCCCGACTGGCTGCGCGAGTTGCGTCGGCAATCGTGGGAGCGATTTCTCGTCACGCCGCTGCCGACCACTTCGCTCGAGGAGTGGCGCCGGACCGATATTCGCGCGCTGAAGCTCGATCGTTTCGGCCTGCCCGGCGAAGCCTTGGCGACGGCCGAGTTGCCGCCGGCCCTGTTGACCGAGTTGCCGGCGGCCTTGTTGACTGCGGGCGTCGAACTGGCCGGGCAAACGGTTGCTCTCGACAGTCAGACGCAAGATGTTCACGACGGTCAGCTCGAACCCGAACTGCGCCGACAAGGCGTGTTGTTCGGTAGTCTCGACCGGCTGCTCGTCGAGCACGAGGCGGTGTTGCGGCCTCACTTCCTGTCGGTGGTCGATCCGACGCACGACAAGTTCGCGGCGCTGCATGGTGCGGCGTGGTCGGGCGGCAGCGTGCTCTACGTGCCGCGCGGCGTGAAGATCGAGCGGCCCTTACACATGTTCTCGGCCTTGCGCGCCGGCGCGGCCGATTTCGGCCATACGCTCGTGGTGCTCGAGGAAGGCGCCGAAGCGACCGTCCTCGGCGAAACTGCCGGCGGCGGCGACAGCGGACTGCACTGCGGGGCGATCGAGCTGGTCGTCGGGCCCGGCGCCTCGCTGCGCTACGTGAACTTGCAGAACTGGTCGAACGGCGTCTGGCATTTTGCCCATCAACGCGCGGTGGTCCAGCGCCACGCGCAGTTGCAATGGACAATTGGCGCCCTGGGCAGCCGGCTGGCCAAGGTGAATCAACACGTCGCGTTGACCGGCGCAGGCAGCCGCGCGCAAGTGAACGGCGTGATGTTTACCGAAGGGCGCCAACACCTGTCCTATCACACGCTGCAGCACCACCAGTGCGAACAAGGCACCAGTGACCTGTTGTACAAGGGCGCCTTGCAGGACCAGTCGCGCGTCGTGTGGCGCGGCATGATCAAGGTCGATCCGGCGGCGCAGAAGACCAATGCCTATCAGCGCAACGACAACCTGATGTTGTCCGAGTCCTCGCGAGCGGATTCGATCCCAGGCCTGGAAATCGAGGCCGATGACGTGATTTGCACGCATGGCGCCACGGCTGGCCGCGTCGACGACGAGCAGGTCTTTTACACCCGCTGTCGCGGCCTGACCCGCAACGAAGCCGTCCGGACGATCGTCGCCGGGTTCTTTCAACAAGTGTTCGACCGCATTACGATCGCCAGCGTGCGCGAGGCGCTTGGCGAGGCGATCGGGCGGCGGATACGCGAATTCAACTGAATCGGCGGCCCGACTAGCCAGGTATTTCGCGGGACCACCCGCGCCGAGTGTGCATGGATACTTCGATGGCGGAATTCGTACGTGTGGCCCGTACCGCTGAGATTCCCGACCCTGGGCGCCAGGTGTTCGAGATCGACCAGCGCCTCGTGGCAGTGTTTCACGTGAGCGGTCAGGTCTATGCGCTGGACGACGTGTGTACGCACGACGGCGGACCTTTGGCCGAGGGCGAATTGGAAGATCACGAGATCAGTTGTCCCCGCCACGGCGCCCGGTTCGATATTCGCGACGGTCGGGCCTTGTGCCTGCCGGCCACGCGTCCGACCAAGGTGCACGAGGCCAAGATCGTCGGCGACGAGATTTTTGTCCGGCTGCTAGATGAGTGACCTGCCATAGTGGCCGCGCCGCACGGCCGAGGGAGAGATCGCAATGAGCATCAATGAAGACACGGTGCGCGAAGCACTCAAGCAGGTGATCGATCCCGAGTTGTTCGTGAACATCGTCGATCTCGGTTTGATTTATGTGGTCAACACGGCTGAGGTCGAAGGATGCACCAACGTCGAGGTCGAGATGACCATGACCAGTCCGGCCTGCCCCGCGGGACCTCAGTTGCTAGCCGGAGCCAAGGACGCCATCGGCAAGCTCGAGGGAGTCGGCGAGGTGAACATCAAGCTGGTGATGTCGCCGCCCTGGGGACCCGAGCGGATGAGCGAAGACGCCCGGGACCAATTGGGCATCTTTTAGCGCGCGATGGCCGTTCGACGCGGCGGGGTGCGCGTTTGCGGAGCCACCTGTCTTGCGCGTGCTGATCTACGAAAGCGTATTCGCAGAGGGGCCGGTGCGCGACGACTGGCGCGCGCTGCGTCCCGAGGCTCGGGCGATGCTCGCCAGCGTGGCCCTGGACCTGGCTGCTGTACCGGGTTGCGAGGTGACCGTGGTCGCGGCGCCGGCCACGGAGTTGAGACTAAAGGGCGTACGCACGATCGCCGACGCCCGAGAGGCGTTTGCCCGCTGCGAAGCGCTGCTGGTGATTTGCCCCGAGGACGATGCGCCGGCGCTGGCACTGATCGCAGAGGCGCGGCGCCGTGGCGTCCGCTTGTTGAATTGCGATGACGAATTGATGCGCCTGTGCGGTGACAAGCGCCGGCTCAATGCGTGGCTGGCCCGGCACGCCGTGCCGGTGCCGGCGACGGTCGACGAGACCGGCGATCAGGGTTCGATGATTGTGAAGCCGCGCTTCGGTTGCGGCTGCCAGCACACCCGTCTGGTGACAGGGCCCGCGCCGCTGGCGTTCGCGGAAGGCGGGCGCGAGCGGTGGCATTGTGAGCGATTTGTCGAAGGCCAGCCGGCGAGCGTCCTGATCCTCTGCGGCCCCGAGGTGCACGTGCCGTTGGAACCCTGCCGTCAGGCGATCCGCATGGGGGCCGATGGATTGCTGGAATATGCAGGCGGATCGCTGCCGTTGTGCGGCGCTCGCGCCGCGCGAGCACGCGCGCTGGCCATGCGCGCCGTCGGGGCCTTGCCCGGGCCGCGTGGCTTTGTCGGCGTCGATCTCATGCTGGGCGATGACGAACAGGGCCGCGAAGACACGGTGATCGAGATTAACCCGCGGCTGACGACCTCGTACGTCGGGCTGAGGGCCGCAGCCGAGACGAACCTGGCCGCGGCCCTGCTCGAGGTCGTCGCTGGCCGGGCCCCCCTTTGCCGGTTTCGAGACGGGGCAGTACGCTTCACTCCCGCGGGCGAGGTCGAGATCGCGCCCGGCGCCGCGGAAGCGTGTTCGTCAACCAGGTCCTGCACATGAACGTGCTGGCGCTCGATATCGGCGGGGCGAATCTCAAGCTGGCCGATGGCTGCGGCTTCGCCGTCGCACGCCCCTTCCCTTTGTGGCAGCAACCCGGGCGCTTGGGCGATGCGCTGGTCGCAGTGCTCGCGGCCGCGCCCGCCGCGGAGGTCTTGGCCGTCACGATGACGGGCGAGTTGGCCGATTGTTATGCGACCAAGCGCGCCGGGGTGGGGGCTATTCTCGATGCCGTTGGCCAGGCGGCCGGATCGCGCCGCACGCTGGTTTACCTGACCGACGGCTCGTTCGCCTCGCCTGAGACCGCGCGGCAGCGTTTTCTCGAAGCGGCCGCTTCGAATTGGCACGCGCTGGCCTCGTTTGCGGCACGCTTTCTCGAAGGCGCGCCGGGATTGATGTTCGACATCGGGTCGACCACTTGCGACATCGTTCCCGTGCTCGACGGCCGGCCTGCCACACGCGCGAAAACCGATCCCGCGCGGCTGATGACGGGCGAGCTGGTCTATGCGGGCGTGCGGCGTACGCCGATTTGTGCGGTGGTCGATCGCCTGCCTTGGCGGGGCAATTACTGCCCGGTCGCGGCGGAGCTCTTCGCGGCGACCGGCGATGTGTATTTGCTGCTCGAGGAATTGGCCGAAGATCCGGGCCGGTGCGATACGGCCGACGGTCGAGCGCAGACCAAGGATGCCGCCTGGGATCGAATGGCCCGGTCGATCTGTGCCGATCGGGAGATGTTCGACGCAGAGTCGGCTATCGAGGCAGCCACGTTCGTGGCCAAGGCCTTGGAGCGGCGCGTGGCCGACGGCGCGCGCAAGGTTGTGTTCGCCATGCCAGAACCTCCTCGGGCTGTGTTGGTATCGGGCGAGGGCGAATTCCTTGCGCGGCGCGTGCTGTCGCGGCTGCGGCTCAACGCGCAAGTGATCTCTCTGGGCGAGCAGTTCGGAGCGGCCGCGTCGCAGACGGCGCCGGCGCATGCGCTGGCCGTGTTGGCGCGGGCCTATCTGGCCAAGGGTTGAGCCATGCGCGTCGTCAAGTTGGGCGGCAGCTTGCTCGATTGGCCCGACATCAGCACGGCATTGCCGCAATGGCATGCGGCACAGCCGGCCATGCCGTCGGTGCTGGTGGTCGGTGGCGGACGCCTGGCCGACGTGTTTCGCGAGATGTACCGTTTACATTCGCTGTCCGAGGCCAGTGCGCATTGGCTTTGCGTGCGAGCCATGCAACTCAACAGCCACTTGGCGCACGCCTTGTGGCCGGCCACGGTTCACTTGGACTCGCTAGCCGCGGCTGCTCGGTTGCCGCCCGAACGTCCGGGGCTGCTCGACCCATGGCAGTTTTTGCAAGCCGAGGCGACCGCATCGGGCGTTTCCGCCCTACCGGAGTGCTGGGATGTGACCAGCGACTCGATCGCCGCGCGCGCTGGCGAGTGTTTGGGTGCGTGCGAGTTGGTTTTGTTGAAGTCGGCGCTGCCTTCAGAACCCTTTACACGGGCGTACGCCACGCAAACGGGCTATGTCGACGCCTTTTTCGCGACGGCTGCTGCGCGTCTGCCGGCGGTGCGCTGCGTCAACCTGCGCGGGGCAAACTGGCCGGAATGTCTGCTCGCTGCGAACTAGGAGGTCAGCCCCGGCGACCGTGCCTTAGTCCCACCACCAATGCTGGCCGCTGGGGGCGGCGGTGGTGCGGGCTGCGGCGACGCGTTCGTCGGTGGTCGTGCGGTCGATGACTTGCCAGCTGTTGATCGACACGCCGCCCGAGGCGCCG
>JAIBBZ010000057.1 GCA_019694435.1 Pirellulales bacterium | reverse complement strand
GTACCGCGTCTCAGGCAAGAACAACTCTGGACCATTCGCCCCGAATAATCGGCACCCCACACCCCGATCCTCAACCCAAAACGTCAACCTATTCCGATCAGGAAAGATTTAACGACATGCTCGCGCGGCAGTAGAGAGAGTGGGAGGTCTGGGGCAACAGGCACCTTGCCTGACGAGCGACACTCCTTGCAAGCATCGCGAATTGCTAGCAATTCATGGGTGTGGCAGCGTGTGCCCATCCCCCAGCTTGGCGGATTGCAAGGATCGTATTAAGTGAGACCTGTCAGACGACTTGTGGCAATGGCGCGGCCTACGCAAGGGTTGATTGACAGGCATTCGACGACGGGTACGATGGGAAAAAGTTGGTGACGGGGGGCACTCGTTCGAGTGCAAAAGCCTGGCGTTCAGGGCTGTTATCCGCAGGGTCGGTGAGGCGATTGGTTTCGCTTCGCATGCCGACCATTGGCCTGCCGGGTATCCTGCCGATCCCGATGCTGTCACGGTCCTGCCACGGTCTGTCCAATTTCCAAGATCGATGGGCTCGTGGGGCAGCGTTGATGGCGTCTCGAGCCTGGCGGCCAAGATGAGTCACAAGGGGTGGTCCAAAGAGCGCTGCTCGATGGCCCGCTGTGAGTCGGCCACTGGGTCCACACGGATGTGGCGTAGAGCAGAGTAGAGCAACCGCGTGCGCGACGGATAGCGAGCGCACGTCCGGCAACATTTCCGTGTGATCGAATCCAGATCCGGGTGTTCGAGTTGGGGGTGAGTTGTTCGCACGCCCGGCCTTGTCGGTTCCGTCTGCGTCGTCGGTACCCATGACCCTCTTCAGTCCTGCTTGAGTTCCGAACATGAGACGTCTGAACGTCAAACTGCTGGTTTACTTGATCGTGGCCCTGGTCGCAGTCGGCGCCGTCATCGCCGTTCTGTGGCGAGTCAATCTGTCGCGGACCCTCGAGGCGCAGTTGGCCGACGCGCAGAAGGCCGAAGCGGAAGGCCGTCGCGAAGACGCCTACGAGTATTACCGGCGTTATCTGAAGCAGGTTCCCAACTCGCCTCAAGCGGCCTGCTCCTTGGCATTGGTGGCGGCCGACCTGGCCGACTCGACGCCGACGCGCGAAATGAAGGCGGTCGCCTACAACGCGCTGGAATATGCCCTGCGTTTGGATGCTTCTCGGACCGACGTGCGCGAACGGCTAGTCAAATACACGATGATGATCGGCCGCTTCAGCGACGCGATCGATCACCTCACGATCCTGTTGACTCCGTACTGCGAATACCCGGTCGACGACAACAAGGTCATGACGGCGCAACTGACGCAGGACGTTACCGAGGCTGCCGAGGACAAGAAGGCCGAGATGCTGGAAAAAGTTGCCCGGTACGAAAACGACTGGGCCACGGCCTTGTTCGCCACGGGTAACGACGCCGAGGCGGACCAGGTGTTTCGCTTCTCGATCGAACATGCTCCGAAACAGTTCGAGACGTACCTGGCCTACTCGACCTTGCTGCGCGAAAAAATGCGCCGGCCCGAAGACGCCGACGCGATCATCAGCAAGCTGGTCGAACAGAATCCCGACTCGTTCAAGGCCTGGCTGGCCAAGGCTCAGTACGACGACCGGTTGGGCCGCTTCGAAGACGCGCTCAAGGACGTGCAAAAGGCCCTGGAACTCGCCCCCGATGAAGCCGACTCACTGTTGCTGCACGGTCGTTTGCTGCGCCAATCGGGCGAATTCGACGCCGCGGAAAAGGACCTGTTGCACTGCCTCGAGTTGCATCCCGGCGACGTGCGCGTGTACCAGCAGCTCGCTTCGCTTTATCAGCAGCACGACCAGCCGGCGCGGGCGATGGAGTATGTCGACGCGGGGATCAAGCGGATTCCCAATTCGATCGAGCTGTTGATGCTGAAGACCGACTTCCAGATCAACGACCTGGACAAGGAGGGCGCCCAGAAGACGATGGAGAAGCTGCGGAAGTTGCGTCCGGTCGCCGAGCAACTGGACTACCTGAACGCGCGGCTGTTGATGCTCGACGGCGACCATATCAAGGCGTCGCAGATTCTCGAGAGTATTCGCCCGTTGCTGACCCGCAACAAGGATCTGCGGGTGCACGTCAACTTTCTGCTGGCCCGGTGCTATGACCGCTTGGGCCAGCGCGACCTGATGGCGGACGCCTACCAGCGCGTGTTGGACGACGATCCGAAGAACACGGCCGCGGAGTTGGCTCTTCGGTACGAGAAACTCCGCCTGAGCAATGACCCGTCCGAACTGGATCCTGCCGAAATGGCGGCTCGGGGTGTCGCGCTGACCGAGCCGACGCTCTTCCAGATCGAGCTTTCGAAACAGCTGGGCCTGCCCGAAGCGGAACAAAGCTGGGAAGGCTGCCAGGCGATCGTCGACAATTTCCGGAAGCGCGTCGAAGCTTTGCCCGACGGCGAAGACAAGGATCGGCAAAGCGTGCTGGTTCGCATGCTGAACGCCGAACTGCTGTCGTACCAGGGGAAGGTCAACGAGGCGATGGAAATCGTCCGGGGCGAGATTGCCCGCGACCCGAAGGAAGCGAGCTTCTGGCTGGCCTTGTCGGCCCATGCCGACCGCGCCGATCCCGAGAATGGCATGCTGAAGATTCTCGACGAAGCGGAAGCGGCCATCGGTCAGAATGTGCTGTTGCTGCAGATGCGCTTGAACCGCGTGGCGCGCTCGCGGGACGAACAGGCCGTCAAAAACCTCTTGGCCCTGGAACCCAAGGTCCTGGAGTTCAAGGACCCGCAGGATCTGACAGTGTTGCTGGGCAGCATGGCCGAATTGCTCTTCGCGATGGGCAACTATCCCGATGCGCAGCGGATCTTCGGCATTGCCGACGAAAAGGCCCCGACCCCTGACTTGCGTATCCGGCTGCGCCGCTTCGACCTGGCGTACGCCGCGCGCAACGAAGAGGACATGCTCAAGCTGATGGAATCGATCGCGAACCTGATGGGCAAAGAGAGCGCCGAGTATTACTACGCCTCGGCCTCGCGCATCGTCTCGATGATCGACGCCGGCAAGATGGACAGCACCAATGTGCCCGAGGCTCGGGAATATGTGAAGAAGGCCCACGACTTGCGGCCGCGCTGGGGTGCGCTGGCGCGGCTCGACGCACAACTCGATGAGATCGAAGGCAACATTGAAAGCGCGGTTGCCAACTACGAAAAAGGCATCGAGCTGGGAGAAGTCACGCGTGGCTACGTCATTCGCCTGATGACGCTGTACTACACGCGCGGCGAATACGAGAAAGCCAGCCAATTGATGGACAGCCTGCGGTTGAACGACCGCGACGACGCGCTCGGCCAGTTTGCGGCCCGCATTGCATACGCCAAGGGCGATCTTGAAACCGCGCTGAAGCTACAGCAAGGGACGTGCGAGCACTCGAAGAGCGCCGAAGATTTCTTGTTCCTGGGGCAGTTGTACGAGCAGCACAACAAAGAGGGCGACATCGCCGCTGCCGAGGTTGCATATCGCAAGGCCGCGGAATTGGCCCAGCAGTCGCCGCGCGTATGGACGACGCTGGTCGGCTTTCTGATCCGCAACAATCGGGTCAAGGATGCCGAAGACGTCGTCGCTGAATTGCCGCAACGCCTGGAAGAAGTCCGCGTGCACCTGGTGCTGGCGGCCTGCTGGGAGATGCTGGGCAAGGCCGACGACGCTGAAAGCGAATACACCAAGCAGTTGAATCAGGACCCGCAAAGTTTTGCGGCCGAACGCAACTTGGCAGCCTTCCTGATCCGCGCCAACAAGCGTGCCGAGGCGGTCGACCACCTCAACGCGATCCTCGCAAGGCAGGATCAGGCCAAGGTGTCGGATCAACCGCACCTGGTTTTCGCCCGCCAGACCTTGGCGAAGCTGTTAAGCGCGACGGGCAATTACCAAGAATTGAAGCGCGGCTTGGAGTTGATCGATCAGAATGCCCGCGGCGGCGTGCTGCCGGTCGATGACGTGATGCTGAAGGCCACGCTGCTGGGGACGCGCGTCGACCGCACGTCGCGCCTGCAGGCGATCCAGCTGCTCGAAGACTTGCTGAGATCACGCCCCGGCGGCGTCGGCTCGGCGACGCCTGGCGAGCATTTCCTGTTGGCCACGCTGTACGACAAGGAAGACTCGGAAGAAGCCTGGGCCAAGGCTCGCGACCACATGGTTTCGGCCTTGACCGACAACCAGGAAAACCTGCTTTACTTGCAGACCTTTATCAAGATGTTGATCAAGCGCAACGTCTTGAACGAGGCCGAGGCGTGGATGAAGAAGCTCGAGGCCGTGGCCCCGAAGACCGACTTCCTCGTCGATTGTCAGGCACGCTTCCTGGCTGCCTCGAACAAGCCAGAAGAAGCGCTGGCCTTGATCAAAGACGCGGTGCCCGATCCGATCCCGGCGTTGCCCGAAGAAATCAATCGCGTGTTGGGAGCTTCGCGGCTGCTGGAAGAGCTGAAGATCGCCGACTACCAGCCGGCTGAGCAGCAGTTGATGCGCTATTTGACGCAGCGTCCCGAAGACGTTTTGTTCCTCGCCGCGTTCTACGGGCGGCGCCATAACATCGACAAGGCGATGGAAGTCTGCGAGCGGGCGATGGCCAATCGCACGGCGTTGGAGGTCTCGCAGACGGCCCTGCTGGCGCTGCGGCAATGTCTCGACGTCGCCAAGCCGGAGCACTACGAAAAGGCCGAGGTCTGGGTTCAGAAAGCGCTCGCCGATGTGCCGAACGACGTGCGCTGCGAATTGATGCAGGCCGACCTGCGCGATTTGCAAGGTAACTATGCCGAAGCGGCACGGCTGTACGAGGAAATCCTCAAGCGCGACGACTTGGGCGAAGGCACTCGAATTACGGCGCAGAACAACCTCGCATACATCAAGGCGGTCAAGTTCAACGACACCAAGGAGGCCTTGGCTTTGATCAACAAGGCCTTGGAGATCGGGGGACCGATGGCCGAACTGCTCGACACCAAGGCGATCGTGCTGATGGGCTTGGGCGACGTCGAGCAGGCGCTGCGTCTGCTGACCGAGTCGCTGATGGACACGCCGACCGACCCGGTCAAGTTGTTCCACCTGGCCCGCGCCTATGTCAAGGCGAGCGACCTGGAAATGGCCCAGGAGAAGTTGGAGTTGGCCCGGAAGAACGGGCTCGATCTGAAGATGCTGCCGCAATTGGAGCACGACACTTATCGCGACCTGCTCAGCTCGCTGGGCGCCGGCTCGGGCAACACGCAATAGGCGTTTGGCCGATTCGACTCGCTGACTGGGAATTGATTTGCGGGCGGTTGCCAGGTTCGTGGCAACCGCCCGATTTTTTTGTCGCTCGCGGCGCTGGCCATTCCCGCGCGGAGATGCGGCGCGGACGCCGAGGCCCTCGATTCGCTACACTGCCGCTACTGGGCGGCAAGGCACGAAGGCCGGTCGACTGCGCAAGCTAATCAGGATGTAACGATGGACAACGCCTTGGTTTGGAAGAAGTTCTTCGAGATGTGGCCCGCGGAGTTGCCGCCTACGGGCGTGCTCGTGGCGGGCTACGGCGAGCAGATCCCCTTTGAAAGCTTTCTCGTCGGCGAGGACCTGGTGCTTCTGGAACGCAAGGCGCCGGATACCGTCGGGGCGCGCAAGCTCCTGATGCCTTATGGTGAGATTCGCGCCGTGAAGCTGACCGAGGTGATCAAGCCGCGAGTGATGCAAGCCGCGGGCTTTCGCGCCGTTGCACCTGCGCCTAAGCCGGGGCATTGACCTACCCGTTTGGTTCGCGCAGAGACCGGCCGTGCCCGACGAATTCGCGCGCCCTGCGGCTAGTTTGGAACGAGGAAGAGCCGTACACTACCGGGCATCACGCGACCTGTTCGGCTTGGAATGCCGTGCCTCGGTCGTGGGCGTCCAATCTATATCCGCTTTGACATGAGGAGAACTCCGTGAGCCAGGGCAGCGAAAACCCGGAAAAGACTGGCGAGCAAGGTGCGGCGCCGCAGCGCGTGCAGGTAAAGGTTGACGACTCGCATGCCATCGCGTCGTATGCCAACTTCTGCCGCATCACGGGCACTCCCGAAGAAGTGATCATCGACTTTGGCCTGAATCCGCAGCCGTTTGGCCCGCCGGCCGATCCCGTGACGATCAGCCAGCGAATCGTGACGAACTTTTACACGGCCAAGCGGATGTACGCCGCGTTGCAATTGACGCTGCAGCGTCACGAGGCGACGTTCGGCGTGCTGGAAACCGACGTGCAGAAGCGCGTGGTGGGCCCGGCCCGCCAGCAAATGGGCGGCTGATCGCGGCGTTCGATTGCCTGGCGCGCCCATCAAGCTGTTGGGTGGGCGCGCCCGTTCCGTAGTGTCGTGGAGATCTGGGCCGCGGGTAATCCGGCTGCGCGCCGACCCGCCCTGGTCGATGGTGCCGCGAAGGCCTGGCCCTGTGCGACTGATCTATCTGGACTACAACGCGACGACGCCCGTGGCGCCCGAGGTTCAGGAGGCGATGCTGCCGTTCCTGGAAAGGCACTACGGCAATCCATCGAGCAACCACACTCTTGGTCGGGCGGCGCGCGAAGCGATCGAAGATGCTCGTTCGCGCGTGGCCCAGTTGCTCGGCGCGGAGCGCGCGGAGATCGTCTTCACCGGCGGCGGGACCGAGAGCAACAATCTCGCTTTGAAGGGCGTGTGCTTGCGCGGCGCAGCGCCCAGCGGCCGCCACCTGGTGATTTCGGCGCTGGAGCATCCGGCCGTGGTCGAGCCGGCGCGCTGGCTCGAACGCTTGGGTGTGAGCGTCACCGTGGTGCCCGCCTCGCGCGACGGCGTGATCTCGCCCGAGGGTGTCGAACGCGCCCTGCGTCCGGAGACGGTGCTGGTCAGCGTGATGCACGCCAACAACGAAATCGGCACTGTGCAGCCGATTCGCGCGCTGGCCGAGCGGTGCCGCCAACGTGGCGTACTGGTGCATACCGACGCGGCGCAGTCGGTCGGCAAGCTCGCGGTGCGCGTCGAAGAACTGGGGGTCGATCTGCTGACCGTTGCCGGCCACAAGTTTTACGGTCCCAAGGGGGTCGGGGCGCTGTACGTGCGCCGCGGCGTCGAATTGGAACCGCTGCTGCACGGCGCGGGGCACGAATTCGGTCTCCGCGCCGGCACGGAGAACACCGCGGCGATCGTGGGGCTAGGCCAGGCTGCTGCGCTGGCTATGGTCCACGGCGAGGAGCAGGCCAAGCGCATCGAGCCGTTGCGCGAACGGCTCGCGTTGCAGTTGCGCGAGGGCACCGGTGGAGCGATCGTCGTTCACGGCGAAGCCACCGAGCGCTTGCCGAATACGCTGTCGGTGCGCTTCCCCTACGTTTCCGGCGCAACGCTGCTGGCGAGGGCCAACGAACTTTGCGCCTCGACCACGGCAGCCTGCCACGGCCAGCAATCCATGTCGCCGACCTTGGCAGCGATTGGGTTGAAGCCGGGCGAGGCTCAAGGGACCCTGCGCCTGAGCTTGGGGTGGTCGACCACCAGCGACGAAGTCGAGCGTGCGGCCAGCTTGTTGCTCGAGGCCTGGGAGGCGTCGCGATGAGCTCCGCCGATGTCGACGGCTGGTATGCCGTCGCCAACGCCGATGCGATCGACTCGCCCGCCTTGCTGTTCTATCCCGATCGAATCGAGGAGAATCTACGGCGCATCGCGGCCCGCACGGGCGGTCCGCAGCGCGTCCGGCTGCACATCAAGACCCACAAGACGGCCGAGATCATCGCGCTGAGCCAGGCAGCAGGGTTCGAGAAGTTTAAGTGTGCGACGATCAGCGAGGCAGAACTGCTCGCCCGAGGTAATGCCCGGGATGTACTGATCGGGTTCACGCTGGTCGGCCCGAAAGTCGACCGCTTTGCCCGGCTCGTCGCGGCCTACCCTCAGGCGCGGTTCTCC
Source organism: Pirellulales bacterium (assembly GCA_019694435.1). Taxonomy (NCBI): domain Bacteria; kingdom Pseudomonadati; phylum Planctomycetota; class Planctomycetia; order Pirellulales; species Pirellulales bacterium. The sequence continues at coordinate 9,560 of JAIBBZ010000057.1, read as the reverse complement.
GCGTTGGTCGATGATCGGCAGGCGATGGCGCAATTGGCCGCGCGGCTGCGCGAAGTCGCCGGCGAAGTGGTCGCGCGGCACCCCGTCGAAGTGCTCTTGGACCTTGATACCGGCATGCACCGCTCGGGCATTGAGCCCGGCGAGGCGGCGGTGCGGCTGTACGAGCAGATCGCCGAGTGTCCTGAATTGGCCCCGGGCGGGTTGCATGTTTACGACGGGCACATCCGCGAACGGGATTTCTCGGAGCGCTGCGCGCATGTGGCGCGCGAGTTCGAGCCGGTCGACCGCCTGCGCGCCGAGTTGGGGCACCGCGGACTTCCCTGTCCGCGAGTGGTTGCCGGCGGTACACCGACCTTTCCCGTGCATGCGTTGCGGCCCGATGTGGAGTGCAGCCCGGGCACCTGCGTGCTGTGGGACGAAAGCTACACGGACAAGCTGCCGGAGCTCGATTTTCTGCCGGCGGGCTTATTGCTCACGCGCGTGATCAGCAAGCCGGGGCAGGGGCGGCTGTGCCTCGACCTGGGCTACAAGGCCGTTTCGCCCGACCATCCCGATCCGCGCGTGCGCTTGCTGCAGATTCCCGACGCGCGGATGATCAATCACAGCGAAGAACATCTGGCAATTGCCACGGCGCTGGCCGATCGGTTTTCGGTGGGCGACGCGCTGTACGGGGTGCCGTGGCACGTTTGTCCTACCGTGGCGCTGCATCGCGAGGCCTGGATCGTGCGCGGCGGACGGGCCGTCGAACGCTGGACGATTGCCGCCCGCGACCGCATGCTCAGCATCTGAGGCCGGCGGCCGCATTTTTTTTTCTGGGCCATTCGACGGAGGCGACGCTTTTCATGCAGGCGAACGATCGGCTCAGCACCGGCGTGCCCGGCCTCGATGAAATGCTTGGGGGCGGGTTGCTGCCGGGGACGTTGACCGTCGCCGTCGGCGCGACGGGCATCGGCAAGACGCAATTAGGGCTGCAATTCATTCAGGCCGGCGCGGCCGCCGAGGGACGCCGCGGCATCGTGTTCGATATGACCAGCCGCGGCGATTCGCAGAGCCATGGCGAATATGCCGAGCGGATGTTCGGCTGGCGCCCCCAACCGGCGCCGGCCGTCGCTTCGGGCGAGCGGTTCGACGACGCGTTTTTCGCGCCCGACGCCGTGCACGGCGACTATCTGCACGTGTTCGAGCAATCGGGACGGCGGGTCAGCCGTCGCGATCTGGAGTTCGAGCAGTGGCGCTCATGGAAGACCGAATTGGTCCAGAAGCTGAACGCCACGATCGCTTTTCTCTACGGCAACTTCGTCCAGGGTGTCCGCCGAGTGGTGATCGACGGCATCGAGCCGGTGGCGCAGCCGAGCGACTCGATCCAGTTGGAATTGTTCGAGTACGTCTATCACCAGGTGCTGCGCAAAGATCCCGAGTGGGTGGCGCGCGATTTGTTTCGCGAGGCATATCGCCGGCACGCCGAGACGGCCGCGCGGCACGTCTACGATCCGGCGCGGATCGGCTGCCTGATGCTCTACACGTCACACGCCTCGATGCTCGAGCAGCTGATCGACACACCCTTGGCCGACAGCGACATCCTGACCAACGCGAACACGATCCTCTACCTGGGCAAGCTGCGCACCGGCGATCGTCTCGGACGCGGCCTGTATGTGGCCAAACACCGCGGCAGCGCCTGCAGCGATGCAATCGCGCCCTACGAGATCACCGCCGGCGGCCTGCGCGTGGGCGCGTGAATTCGCCGCACCGCGGTTTAGTGAATGCCTTGCTGCAGCATCCGCGCACGGGCCATCGCGTCTTCGGCCTCGGGAATGAGCCCGCCGCGCTGGCAAGTCACGCTAAGCGCCGTGAAGCTGAACGGGTCGTTGGGTTCTAGCTCGCAGACCTTGCGGGCATGTTCGATGGCCACGTCGTGCTGCTTGAGCCGTGTGTAGATGACTGCCAACGCCGAATGTGCCAGCGCGTAGGACGGGTCGAGCGCCAGCGCCTCGTTCAGCTTGGCGATCGCCGCTTCGAGTTGGTCTTCGTCCTTGAGCTTGTCCGCGGCGTCGTAGAGTTCTTCTCGTGTCGGCATAGGGGCAGGGGGCCTGATTCAGGTCAGCGGCGAGGAAAACGACAGCGTCCCGGCGACGCCTTCTGCATTGTGACGCGGCCCCGGGCTTTGAAAAGTCCTGCCCCGGGGTTTGCCGCGCGCGTAGCGGTTGGGCAACTTTTGCCGAGCCAGCGTCGCCCCGTGCCGGACGTCCGTCAATCCATTGCGAGGCCGGATTGCCGGTTTTTTGAAATCCATAACCTTTTTCTGCATAAACACTTGCAGTGAGTGCGTGAAAGGACGGGCACGGCATAATCCGGACGCCGTGCAAAACCCTCACGCCCGGCTGATCCGGCACTCTAGGTACTGCCGATAAGACCAGCAGGTCGAGAACCCGGCTCGCAATCAGCTCGGTTCGACGAACGGACCTTTCTCGCCATGCCCGCGCGAGAGGCGGTGCCCGCCTTGGTGGGGCCGCGCCATGCCGCTACGGCAGTCGGGCCATCTGCCTGCATTGAGGTTCCCACCTTGCAAATCCACCCCTTGGCTGTGGTCAGCCCCTTCGCGCAATTGGGTCAAGGCGTTTCCATCGGTCCTTATTGTGTCATCGAGCCCGATGTCACGATCGGCGACAGTTGCCAGATCTCGGCGCGCGTCTCGATCAAGAGCGGCACGGTGCTGGGCCCGAACAACACGATCGCCGAAGGCACTGTCGTCGGCGGCGCGCCGCAGCACTTGAAGGCACCTGAGCGCACCGGCGGGGTCGTCATCGGCACCGGTAACGTCATCCGCGAGAACTGCACGATCCACCGCGCGCTGGCCGAAGGTCGCGCCACGCGCCTCGGCAATCACAACCTGATGATGGTCAACGCGCACGTCGCGCATGATTGCGCCGTGGGCAACAACGTCGTGCTGGCCAACAATGTCATGCTGGCCGGGCATGTGACGGTCGACGACCGGGCGTTCATTTCCGGCGCCGTCGGCGTGCATCAATTCTGCCGCATCGGCCGCTGCGCGATGGTCGGCGGACAGGCCCACATCATCAAGGACGTGGCGCCCTACGTGACGATCGACGGGGCCAGCAGCATGGTCGTAGGACTCAATCTGCTGGGGTTGCGACGGGCCGGCTTTAGCGATGCGGACATTACGCAGCTCAAGCAGGCCTATCGCTTGATCTATCGCAGCGGTCTGCGCTGGACGGAGATTCTCGAGCAGCTCGAGACCCAGTTCGCCACCGGGCCGGCCAGCGCGTTCCACGAATTCTTCCGCGGAACGACGCGCGGTTGCATCCACGAGCGCCGCATGCCGCAGCGCGCGACGATCCGCCTGCGCCGCGATACGTCCAACGACAAGCCTGCCGCGGACGAGACGGACCACAAACACCGCCGCGCGGCGTAGTCGTCGCGGCGCCTACGATTTCTTCTTGCCGGCCAGGGCCGCTTGGGCAGCGGCCAGGCGGGCGATCGGTACCCGGAACGGCGAACAGCTCACGTAGTCGAGGCCGAGCTCGTTGCAGAAGACCACGCTGGCCGGGTCGCCGCCGTGTTCGCCGCAGATGCCGATCTTCAAGTCGGGACGCACGCTGCGGCCCTTCTCGACGCCGATCCGCATCAGGCTGCCCACCCCGTCTCGATCGATCGTCTGGAACGGATCGTTGCCGATGATGTCCAGCTCGCGGTAGTCGTTGATGAAGCTCGCATAGTCGTCGCGACTGATGCCGAGCGTGGTCTGCGTCAAGTCGTTGGTGCCAAAGCTGAAGAATTCGGCCGAAGCTGCGATCTGATCGGCACAGACGGTCGCCCGGGGCACCTCGATCATCGTGCCAACCTTGTAGTCGACTTTGCGCTTCTTCTCGGCGAACACCAGTTCGGCCGTCTCACGCACGATCTTTTCCTGGTGCTTGTACTCGGTGCTGAACCCGGCCAGGGGGACCATCACCTCGGGCAGGACCTCGATGCCCGCGGCGCTCACGGCGCAAGCCGCTTCGAAGATCGCCCGGGCCTGCATCCGGGTGATTTCCGGATAGGTGATTCCCAAGCGGCAGCCGCGGTGGCCGAGCATCGGGTTGAACTCGTGCAACTCGTGCACTCGGTGAGCGATCCACTCGGCCGACTTGCCGAGCTTTGCGCCCAGCGCCGCCTGCTCCTTCGGCTCGTGCGGCACGAACTCGTGCAGCGGCGGATCGAGCAGGCGAATCGTGACCGGTTTGCCCGCCATGGCACGGAACAGGCCTTCGAAGTCCTCGCGCTGGAACGGCAGCAGCTTGGCTAGCGCCTTTTCGCGTTCGGGCAGCGTCTCGGCCATGATCATTTCGCGGAACTCGTCGATGTGGCCGAAGAACATGTGTTCGGTACGGCACAGCCCGATGCCCTCGGCGCCGAAGGCGATTGCCTCGGCGGCCTGTTTGGGCTCGTCGGCGTTGGTGCGAATCCGCAGCCGGCGATGCTTGTCGGCCCAGCCCATGAGCTGCGCATAACGCTGGTAGACCTCGGACTCTTCCGGCTTGAGCGTCTTGTCGAACAGCACCTGAAGCACTTCGCTGGGGCGCGTTTCGAGGTTGCCCGCGAACACTTCGCCGGTGAAACCGTCGATCGAGATCGGGTCGCCTTCGCGGAACACTTGCGAGCCGACGGTCAGCGTGGCCGCGTGATAGTCGATGTTCAGCCCTTCGCAGCCCACGACGCAGGCCTTGCCCATTTGCCGGCTCACCAGCGCCGCGTGCGAGCTCGCGCCGCCGAAGGCCGTGAGAATGCCGCGGGCAATCTTCATCCCGCGCAAGTCTTCGGGGCTCGTCTCGCGACGGACCAGAATCAACTGCACGTCCTTGTTCTTCAACCACTGGGCTTCGGCGTCCGACGCATGGAAGCAAATCTTGCCGCTCGCCGCGCCGGGACCGGCGTTCACGCCCTTGGCCAGTTGACGGTTTTCCGCCACGGCCTTGCGCTTGGCGGCCGGATCGAAAACGGGCTGCAGCAATTGGTTCAGGTCGTCGGCCGGAATGCGCTTGGCATTCAGTGCCTCTTCGACGGTGATCAGGCCTTCGTTGACCAGGTCGACCGCGATCCGCACGGCCGCAAACCCGGTCCGCTTGGCGTTGCGGGTTTGCAGCATCCAGACCGTGCCGCGCTGCACCGTAAACTCGATGTCCTGAACTTCCTTGTAGTGCTTCTCGAGCAGCCGGCCGATTTCTTCGAGCTGCTTGTAGGCCGCGGGCATATCCTTGGGGAGCGACTCTTCGATCTTTTTCGGCGAGCGAATCCCGGCGACCACGTCCTCGCCCTGGGCGTTGATCAGGTAGTCGCCGTTCAGCCCGTGCGTGCCCAGGGCCACGTCGCGGGTCATGGCCACGCCCGTGGCGCAGTCGTCGCCGAGGTTGCCGAAGACCATGGCCTGCACATTGACGGCTGTCCCCCATTCGTGCGGAATGCCATACGTGCGGCGATAGACGATCGCCCGGTCGTTCATCCAGCTCTTGAACACGGCGCCGATGGCGCCCCAGAGCTGTTCGAGCGGGTCGTCGGGAAAATCGTGGCCGGTGCCTTTCTTGATCGCGGCTTTGAACTCGGCGACGAGCTCTTTGAGCTGCGCGGCCGACAACTCGTTGTCGAACTTGACGCCGGCCTTGTCCTTCTTGTGGTGCAGGATCGCTTCGAACGGATCGATCTCGCGTTTGTCCTTCGGCTTCATGTCGAGCACGACGTCGCCGAACATCTGCACGAACCGGCGGTAGCTGTCCCAAGCAAAGCGTTCGTTGCCCGACTGCTTGGCCAGCGCCGCTACGGTCTGGTCGTTCAAGCCGATGTTGAGGACCGTGTCCATCATGCCGGGCATCGAGTCGCGAGCGCCCGAGCGGCAGGAGAGCAGCAGGGGATTGGTAGTCGAGCCGAATTCGGCCCCCATCTCCTTCTCGACGCGCGCCAGCGCATCGGCGACCAGGTCGCGCAAGTTCGGCGGATAGCTGCGATCGTGGTCGTAGTAATAGGTGCAGACCGACGTGGGAATCGTGAAGCCCGCCGGCACCGGGAGCCCGATCTTGGCCATCTCGGCCAGGTTCGCACCCTTGCCGCCTAGCAGGGCTCGCATCTCGGCCGCACCGTCGGTACGGCTGCGGCCGAACGAAAACACGTACTTCTCGGTCTGTTGAGCGACGGCCATGGAAAGGCACTCCTCGGTCTGCCCGTCTGGGCAGGCGTACTTTGTTCGTAATGGCTAGGCGGGGACGTCCAACGGCTCGACGCGCAGCCGCGCAAACGGCCGGGCGCAGGCTGATGCGCCATAAAGACTTGCTTTCCCGCGAGGATTCGGGAGTTTATCAAGCTCGGGCGCGAAGCGTCAAACCCCCGGTCGTTCGCTCGTCGCCTGGGCGCGCTGCGTAAGCCCCTTTGCAGACAGCGGTTTTGCTTCGCCACGCCGGCCTGTTACGATTCGCCGCCTATGGCTGCGAACTCGGTCAACGACGATGGCTCTTTGCGCAAAGACTTGGGCCCCTGGATGCTCTGGGGTCTCGGCGTGGGCTACGTGATTTCGGGCGAATACTTCGGCTGGAACTTGGGCCTCCCCTTAGGAGGCGCATACGGCCTGCTCTTGTCGTTTGCCCTCGTCACGCTGATGTACGTGGCGTTCGTCTTCAGCTACGCGGAAATGGCCTGCGCTATTCCGCGGGCGGGCGGAGCGTTTGTTTATGCGGCCCGTGGTCTCGGGCCCGGCTGGGGTTACCTGGCGGGACTGGCTCAGGTGATCGAGTTTGTCTTCGCACCGCCGGCGATCGCCTTGGCCATCGGGGCCTACGTGAACACGGCCTGGCCGGCGGCCGATCCACGCATGGTCGCGATTGGCGCCTACGTGCTGTTTACGGCGCTGAACATCTGGGGCGTTAAACAAGCTGCCCGGTTCGAACTGATCGTCACGCTGTTGGCCGTCGGCGAATTGCTCCTGTTCTCCGGCGTCGTCGCGCCTTCGTTTCGCTGGGAGCGCTTCGCCGCCAATGCCTGGCCCCATGGTCTGGGTGGCGCGCTGCGAACGATTCCCTTTGCGATCTGGTTCTACCTGGCGATCGAGGGCGTGGCTAACGCCGCCGAGGAGGCTCGTAATCCGCAGCGCGACGTGGCTCTCGGATTCGGCTCGGCCATGCTCACGCTCGTCGTCTTGGCCGCGGCGGTGCTGTTTCTCTGCGTGGGCGTCGACGGTTGGGAACGCGTCGTCTATGCCTCGGATGCGCTGAGCCAGGTGGATGGACGCGTGGTCGTTGCGCCCGACGCGGCGCAGCTGGACAAACCGTTGCCCTTGGCCCTCGAGCAAGTGGTGCCGCCCTCGCATCCGCTCTATCGCCTGCTGATCGGCGTGGGCCTCTTGGGTTTGGTCGCCTCTTTCAACGGTATTCTGCTGGTCGCGGGCAGGGCAATCTTCGACATGGGCCGTGCCGAGTTCTTGCCCGGCTGGCTCGGCCGCACACATGCCGAGACAGGGACACCCGTGATCGCGCTACTGGTGAACCTGTCGCTGGGCATCCTCGCCATCTTTTTCGTCGACACGGCCGGGCTGATCACGCTCTCGGCCTTGGGAGCGCTGTTTCTCTATATCGTGTCTATGGCCGCGCTGGTGGCGCTGCGCAAGCGCGAGCCCGAATTGGCACGGCCTTACCGCACGCCGGCCTACCCGCTGGCGCCGGCGATTGCCGGGGGGTTGGCGGTGTTTTGCCTGGCGACGCTGTTGTATTTCAATTTTCACGTCGCCCAGGCACCTTCCATCCTGCAGCGCTGGCTGAGCGGCTGGTTCGTCGCGCTGCTGGCCTTGGGTGGAGCTCACTATCTGGCGTTCGTCCGGCCGCGACTCGACGCGCGGGCCTTAGCGCATTTTCATCGCAAATCGTGAGACGCGGCCCGGGCCATGACCACGGATCCCGAACCCCCGACTTCGGATCAGCCGTCGAGCTTGCCTCCGCTGCGGCGCGAACAATCGGTGCCTTATGCGTTGGCGTTCGAAGGGAGCTTGATCGGTCTGGCACTGTTGCTGGGCTACCTGCTCGATTGGCCGCCGCTGGAGTTCTGCGACTTGACGCTCTCCGGGGCACTGACGGGGCTCGCGGCGACGGTGCCGATGCTGATCGTGCTGGCGGCCCTGCTGGGTTTGCCCTGGCCGCCGTTTCGCCGGTTGCGGGCGGCCTGGGAAGAGTCGATCGCTCCGGTGTTTCACGACTGGTCGCCCTGGGAGGTGGCCAGCCTGGCGCTTGTGGCCGGGGTGGGCGAAGAGATGTTGTTTCGTGGCGTGATCCAGGCGGCCACGGCCGGTTGGCTTGGGTCGCTGGCCGGGCTGGCCGTGGCCAGCGTGCTGTTCGGCCTGCCGCACGCCATCACGTTCACGTATGCCGTCGCGGCCACTTTGTTGGGCGCCTATCTCGGGTGGCTGTTTCTCAGCACAGGGAATCTGCTTGCGCCGATCGTGGCCCATGCCGTGTACGACTTCGTGGCGCTGGAGTATTTGATTCACGCCAGCCGCCGCGCGGGCAACCAACAAAAAACGGCGGCCTGAACCTTTTGGGGGTCCAGGCCGCCGCGTTAGGCGAACCAGGCGTCCTCGATCAAGCCGGAGGCAAGAACCTCCGACTCGTCGTCAGTTGCTGCCGCAGTTCGAGCCGCAGCCCGAACCACAGGCCGGGGGATCGCAGCAGGGCACCGGGCAGCAGACCTGCACCGGCACTTGCTTGCAGACGACCTTCGGCACGCAGCGGGTGACAGTGCAGGCGACTTGCTTCGGCACGCAGCGGTGGCACATCACCGTCTTGGTGTAGTGCACCGGCTTGCACACACAGTAGGGAACCTGCTTCGTGCAGTGTTCGGCCACCATGTGGCAGACCTTGTAGCAGCAAGTCTTGACCCGCGTCTCGGGCACCATGTGGCAGACCCGGTAGCAGCAAGTCTTGACCCGGGTTTCCGGAACCATGTGGCAGACCGTGTAGGTGCAGTGCTTGACACGGGTTTCGGGAACCATGCGGCAGACCGTATACGTGCAGTGCTTGACGCAGTGCTCGGGCACCATGCGGCAGACCGTGTAGGTGCAGTGTTTGACGCAATGCTCGGGCACCATATGGCAGACCTTGTAGCAGCAGGTCTTCGTACGGGTCTCGGGCACCATGCGGCAGACCGTGTAGGTGCAGTGCTTGACGCAGTGCTCGGGCACCATGTGGCAGACCTTGTAGCAGCAGGTCTTCACGCGGGTCTCGGGCACCATGCGGCAGACCGTGTAGCAGCAGGTCTTGACGCGGTGCTCGGGGACCATGCGGCAGACCGTGTAGCTGCACTGCTTGACGTGGTGTTCCGGCACCATCTTGCAGACGGTGTAGGGAATCCGCTTCTCGCAGTGCTCGGCCACCATGTGGCAGACCTTATAGCAGCAGGTCTTCGTACGGGTCTCGGGGACCATGCGGCAGACCGTGTAGCTGCACTGCTTGACGCAATGTTCCGGCACCATCTTGCAGACGGTGTAGGGAATCCGCTTCTCGCAGTGCTCGGCCACCATGTGGCAGACCTTG
>JAIBBZ010000056.1 GCA_019694435.1 Pirellulales bacterium | reverse complement strand
GAGCCACGACCGTCATTTCATGAAGCGCGTGGCGACCTGCATCGTCGAGGTCCGCGACCAGCGGGTGGTGAACTACCGGGGCGACTACGAAGCCTACCTGTACATGGTCAACCGGGAGATCGAGGAAGGCGAGCGCGAGGCGGCCAGCCCAACCAGGCGGCCGGCCGCGGGTGGGCGCGTGCCGAACATCGCAGCCCGCGCCGCGCGCCGCAGCGAGCGCGATGTGCGCAAGGAACTGGGCGCCCTGGAGCGCAACATTGCGCGGCTCGACGAGCAAAAGAAGAAGCTCAACGGCGAACTGATGACGACGCTCGACGCGGCGAACGCCCTGCGCTGCCATAACGAACTGACGGCCACATGCGATCAACTGGCCGCGGCCGAAGAGCGCTGGCTGCAACTTCAGGAAGAGCTGGCCGACGAGTGAGCGTTCCAGGTCGCGCACCACGGCGGTGATCCCCGTTGCGCGGCGATTGAGCCCCCCGGACCTAAACGGCCGCCGAGGCCTGCGCCGCGCTCGGGTCCGAAGGTCGTTCGCCGGCACCGGACAGCAGCCGGTTGATCGCACTCAAGAACGCCTTGGCACTGGCCTCGATGCTGTCGGTCGAGATCCCGCGGCCGCGGACGACGCGTCCCTGGTACTCGACCTCGACGGTGACCTCGCCCTGCGCGTCCTTGCCCATCGACACGCTGTGGACCTGAAAATCCTTGCAGACGACCTGCATGCCCGTGACCTGCTCGATCGCCAGAAAGATCGCATCGACCGGCCCGTCGCCGGCCTGGACCTCGGCCTTGAGCTCCTGGTCGCCGCGGCGTACCACCAGCCGGGCCCGGGGCGTTTGGCCCGTGGCCGCGTCGATCGCGTGGCTGACGAGCGTGTAGGTCTCGACCGCGTCGCGGAATTCCTGCTCGATCAAGGCGGCGATGTCGCCGTCGTAGATTTCCTTCTTCTTGTCGGCCAGCGCCTTGAACTGCTCGAACAGGGCGTTGAGTTGCGAGTCGTCGAGCCGGTACCCGAGCGACTTGGCGCGATCGGCCAGCGCCGCCCGACCGCTGTGCTTGCCCAACACCAGGTCGGTCTTGGCGAAACCGACGTCCTCGGGCCGCATGATTTCGTAGGTCGACCGCTCTTTGAGCATGCCGTCCTGGTGGATGCCGGCCTCGTGGGCGAACGCGTTGCGCCCGACGATCGCCTTGTTGCGCTGGACCTGAATGCCGGTGATGTTGGCCACGAGCCGGCTGGTGGGCACCAGCCGCGGCGTGTGGATCTGGGTCGTACAGCCGTAGACGTCGTGCCGGGTGCGCAGGGCCATCACCACCTCTTCGAGCGCGCAGTTGCCGGCCCGCTCGCCGATGCCGTTGATGGTGCACTCGATCTGCCCTGCCCCGGCTTCGACCGCGGCCAGGCTGTTGGCCACGGCCAGGCCCAGGTCGTTGTGGCAATGGATGCTGATCACGGCCCGATCGATGTTCGGCACCTTGTTCTTGAGCGTGGCGATGTAGCGGTGCATGTGCGCCGGCGTGGCATAGCCGACCGTGTCGGGAATGTTCACGGTCGTGGCGCCGGCACCGATTGCCGCTTCGACCACCTGGCAGAGAAACTCGAGCTCGGTCCGGGCGGCGTCCTCGGGCGAGAACTCGACGTCGTCGGTGTAGCCAGCTGCACGGCGAACGCCCTCGACGGCCCGGGCCACGATCTCGTCCTTGTCCATCCGCAGCTTGAATTCGCGGTGGATGGCGCTCGTGGCCAGGAACACGTGAATCCGCGATCGCTCGGCATGCCGCAGCGCCTCCCAGGCGCGATCGATGTCTTGCGGGTTGCACCGGGCGAGGCCGCAGATGGTCGCCCCGCGGATCGATTGGGCGATTTGCCGCACGGCCTCGAAATCGCCGACCGAGGCGATCGGAAAGCCGGCCTCGATGACGTCGACGCCCAGGTCGACCAGGGCCTGGGCGACCTCGAGCTTTTCGGTGTTGTTCATGCTGGCGCCGGGCGATTGTTCGCCGTCGCGCAAGGTCGTGTCGAAAATCGTAATGCGACGCGGGGCAGTCATCGGGAATTCACCTTTGTGGGCGGGAGTTTTGTTACCTGTTGTCGAGCGCGAACCACTTCAAACCTAGCCGCTGGCGCGCGGCTGCCGACCCCTGGTCGGCGCGCGTAGCAACAGCAGGCGTTCCCGGCTGGCTGACTGGTTCACGTTCGCACTACTCCCGGCCCGTTCGATTGTCCGCGAAATGGGCAACAAAAAAACCCCAAGACCGTCTTCGGCCTCAGGGTCGATCGTGTGGCTGTTTCAGGGGAAACCTTTGCGCACGCGCCCTACGGCCGACCACCGGCGAGCCGCAGCCCGCCCGAGGTAAGCAACAGCCGTAGCACAAGATTTGCGGCTGCCAGGTTCACGCGACAAAATCCCCCAGGGTTTCGAGCAACTCTAGCCGGCAAAGCTGGCACGGTCAAGTTTTCCCGGTCCGCGCAGCGCCGCCCGCGAGTTTTGCTGGAACGAAGAGATGGCAGGGCATTCTCGGGTTCGCGCGCGATTCTCGCCGCATCACCGCTGCATGCGGATTCGTGTACGGGAAGGGTTGTGCCGTCCTGATTGCCCTTTACATCGTCATCGGTCGTGGCGTATTGCAGCCGGGTCTGGTACCGAGGGTAGCTTGGCCATGCCCGGCGATCAGCTTGATCTCAACAGTGACGTACCCCTGCGCCCGGCGGGCGGCAGTGCCGACGACGCTCGACGGCGGTTCATCGGGATGCAGTTTGCTTGCTGCGGTGTGTACCAGCGGATTTATGTCAATCGTGCCGGCACGGCTTACGAAGGGCGCTGCCCGAAATGCGCCCGGTTCGTGCGACTCACGATCGGCCCCGGCGGCACCGACCAGCGGTTCTTCACCGCGTACTGAGTCTGCATGCCCGGGGCTGCCCCTGCTAGCTGCGCGCAGCCGGCGCGAGGGCAGCGGCATACGATTGTCAGCGGGCGCATCTCTTGAGCCCGCTGGGGGGTTACGTTACGCTTCGCCGCCGCGCCCGGCAGGCTGCTCACGGTTCCGCTGATTGCATTCCCATGGACTACGAAGTTCAACGCTGCAGCCGCAAATGCGCGACGACCGGCCGCGACCTGGCCGAGGGCGAAGTGTTCTACTCGGCGCTGTTTCAGGCCGGGCAGGCCACCGAGCGGCGCGATTATGCGCGCGAGGCCTGGACCGGCCCGCCCGAGGGTGCAGTGGCCTGGTGGAAGTCGCGCATGCCCACGCGTGACGATCACCGCGCCAAGCTCGCCCCCGACGAGGTGCTGCTCGACTACTTTCGCGAGCTCGCCGGTCACCCGGATCAGGCCGATCTGCGGTTCGTGCTGGCGTTGCTCCTGGTTCGCCGCCGAATTCTGCGGATGGAAGAAGACGCCGAGGAAGGGCGCCCGATGCGGCTCTATTGCCCACGCGACGCGGAGACTTACGAGGTTGTCGTGGCACAACCGGACGCGCGACGCGAAGCCGAAATCCAAGAGGCCCTGGCCAGGCTGTTGTATGCCGATGCGGCCTGAGCGGCCGCGAAAATAGTGTCTCGCTCTGGAACACGGCTGCATCCTCACGGGCAACCCCGCGTGCGACCGAAGCTCACACTGCTGTGCCTGGCCTACTTGCCGCTCTTGGCGGCGGGCGGTGCCGGCTGCCCGCAATTGCTGGACCAGTACATGGTTCCCGGGCCGGAATTGCCCGTCGGGCCATCGCTCAGCGACGTGGTGGAAACGGTCGAGCGACACACGGTCCACGTCACCTCGTTGTCGACCACCGAGGCCCGGATCAAGGCCACGGGCCTGCCCGGTGTGACGGCCAAGATTGCCTACCAGGCGCCGCGGCGCTTGCGGCTGCTGGCCGAGACCGCACTGACGGGCAGCGAATTCGACCTCGGCAGCAATGACGAGCGCTTCTGGTTTTGGATTCGCCGGAGCGAACCCCCGGCCTTGTTCACCTGCCGGCACGATCAGTATGCGGCGAGCCGCGCTCAGCAAATGCTGCCGATCGATCCGCAATGGCTGATCGAGTCGTTGGGCCTGGTCCACTTCGATCCGAGCGCCGCGCATGCGGGCCCGCGCAGCGTGCCGGGCGGCCGGCTGGCCGTGCAATCGAACCTGCTGCGCGGCAACCGGGTGTTGATCAAGGTGACCCTGCTCGACGCGGCGCGCGGCCTGGTGCTCGAACAACATCTCAGCGACGAGGCCGGCAACCTGATCGCCAGCGCATTTGCCAGCGATCATCGCCGCGACCCGGTGACCGAAGTGACCCTGCCCCATGAGGTCAAGCTGCAGTGGCCGTCGGCTGATTTCTCGCTGACGCTCAAGGTCGACGCCTGGACGATCAACTATGCCGACGACATGAGCGATGCCCTGTGGTCGATGCCCAGCGACGTGGCGCCACAGGTGATCGATCTGGCCGATCCGCGGCTGAACGCGCCGGCGGGTGCCCGCGGCGGAGTACGTTTCGGAGTGGACGGGGCGCAATGACCGAACGCGAAACGCCGGGCCAGACGATTCAGCCCACCTGGCCGGTCGCGTGTTGCCGCATCCGCAACCGGGCCTTGCTCAGCAAGGGGCCCACACTGCCCACCGGCAAGCCGATCTGGTTGCCGATCTCCTCGTAGGACTTGCCCTCGAGGTGATACAGCCGCACGATCTCGGCCTCTTCTTCCGGCAGCGCCGCCATCAGCCGTGCGACTTCTTCGCGATCGCTCAAGCGCTCCTCGGGAGTGTCGATCACGGTGTCGCTGGTAGCGAGCTTGTTCAAATTGGCCTCGGACAACCGGGCGGCCGCCTTCGCGCGGACCATTTCGCGCACGACCACGCGCCGAGCCACGACGGTCAGGTACGTCGCCAGGCTGCTTTGTCCGCGAAAATTTCGCAGCGCGGCCGCATCGTCACGGAGAATCGCCAGCATGATGTCCGAGCACAGCGCCTGCCGATCCTCGGGGGTCAGCCGTACGCTACGGGCCTGAGCAACATGCTGAATGACGTGCACGAACAGCCCCATGAAACGATCGACAAAGTCCTTCCATGCGGCGGGCTTGTGGCTTAAGCACCGTTCGAGAAGGCTGCGATCAATTTCAGAGAGCGCCACAGGAGCTTGCCTCGAGGGTTTCCCCTGCCACGGGCCCTACCGCTCGAAAGCCGGGGCGATCTACGCCGAGATCGACCTCCTTGCCGCCGCTTGCGCAGGCTGAGGCGTGGGGTGCGATGCGGCACAGTGCATCAAGCGATGTACGGCGGGTGCCGGGCGGACCTCGCCGTCGGGCCATGACCGATGAGAGGAACCAATCAATCTTAAGAACGACACTTTCGCGAAGCAAGGCGAATGCGCGCGTCGAAGACAGCCTATCCGCTTGCTGCAAAAACCTTTGCGCCATCGACACGACCGGGGCAATCGCACGCGGTTACGGGCCGATCACTCTGCGTGTCCAAAGAGCGGCGACCTAACTCGCGCTCGGCAAATCGCAATGATTTCACTGGCTTGACGCAGTTGCCTCGACTGCCTAACATTCCCACCATTCGTGGCGGCAACCGTGGTCAAGTACAACGCCTGTAAGCACTTGCCACACCCTTGGTGGCCGTCCTTTTGTCGTGCCGACCGAGTAGTCTCGCGGACCAAGTCGTCTCGTTAACCAGCCTCGACAGCCCGTCAGAATCGCGCGCGATGCGGTTCCGCCCGAGGGCCGGTCGAATGACTGCAGCGTGATTGCCGGAACGTCCGACGAAGTGCTCGAAGACTTCGCATCAGCCAGGAGAAACCTTCGCAATGACACACGTCGTTTGCCAGCCTTGTGACGGCTGCCGCTATACCGACTGCGTGGTGGTCTGCCCCGTGGAATGCTTCTACGAGGGCGAAACGATGCTCTACATCCACCCCGATGAATGCATCGATTGCGAGGCCTGCGTGCCGGAATGCCCCGTTGAGGCCATCTATCACGAAGACAACGTGCCCGACGAGTGGAGAAGCTTCGTTGCGCTGAACGCCGAGAAGGCGCCGAAGTGCACGGTGATCACCGAGAAGAAAACTCCGCTGACCGACAAGTAACCGCCGATCGGTTTACTGCGTCGGGCTGGATCACTGCGTCGGGCTGGCGTCCTGCTGTGCGTGCGCTGTGCCGGTTTTGCGGCTGCGCGGTTCGCACGCTTGTGCCGTGCAATTGCCGCCCGCACAGCACGTCGCTTTCAGGTCGACTGGGAAATCGGCCCTATTTCAGGTCGACCGACCAATAGGCGCTATCGAGGAACGACTTCCAGCTTTCGTACTTCGGGTTGCCCAGTTTGATCGTCAACAACGGGCTGCGCTTCGGCCGGACGGGCTGCTTGATCAGCTTCAGGTGCGCCTCTTGCGGCGTGCGCCCGCCCTTGCGGACGTTGCATTGCACGCAGCAGCAGACGATGTTTTCCCAAGACGTGTCGCCGCCTTGGCTGCGCGGCACCACGTGGTCCAGGCTCAATTCGCTCGTCGGGAACCGGTGGCCACAGTATTGGCAGCGGTTGCTGTCGCGAGCAAAGATGTTGCGGCGATTGAACCGCACCGTCTGTTTCGGCAGGCGGTCGTAGGTCAACAAGCGGATGACCCGCGGCACCTGAATTTCAAAATTCACCGAGCGAATCCAATCGCTGTCGGGATCCTTGAACTGAGCCTTCAGCTCGCTGATCTCACGCCACGAATCGAAGGTGTAGTTGGCGTATTGGCCGTCTTCGAGGTGCACCACCTCGGCCAGGTTGCGATAGAGCAGACCAAATGCGCGGCGGACGTTGATCACATGAACCGCCAGGTAAAAGCGGTTCAGGACCAAGACGCTCGTGCCGAGAGGGTCTAAAGCGGCAGCCAGGGACATCGAGGCTCCTCCGGGTCCTCTGCGGATGGCAGGCCTTCGCGGGGCATGACAGCATGTCTGTCTCCTCCCCATCGTTCAGCTTGCAGCAACGGGCAAGCTGCAGAACCATTCTAGTGGGTCACCTGCGCCCCGACCAGCAAATCCGGATCGGTTCCTGCCGAGCCTGTGCGGGCCGCCCGGCTTCGGGCGGCTGATGCTGGTGCCTGGTTGCCAGCCCCTGGCGTGCCGCCAACGTGGTCCGGGCAGATGACCAGCCGTTACAAGTTCCCGGCATGCTTCTACCTGTTTTTGACCCCGTGTGCTGTTGCCACTTCGAAAAATGCGCCATTAGGATGGAACTCGTGGGAGCCCAGGGGCTGAGCTCCCGAACACCACCAGCGGCGCAACTGCGAAGTTCAACCCGCACCCGGCCTGCGCGCCGCACATCTCGCCCCCAGCTATCCCCTGCCCAGGAGTCGGTCGATGATCCATTACACCTGCGACCATTGCGGTCGGGAGATCGATCCGGAGATAGAGTTTCGCTACGTGGTCAAGATCGAGATCGCCGCGGCGCTCGAGCCGCTGTCCGACGAGAGTCTCGAAGATGACCGCGATCATCTGCAAGAGTTGCACCAGGTTTTCGAACGGGCTCATTCGCGCCCGCTGGGGGACGACAGCGCCGAAGATCTCACACCGCGCGAACTGCGATTTGACTTGTGCTGCGATTGTCAGAAGAAGTTCGCTCGCGATCCTCTGGCCAAGGACGCAGCCAGCCCGATGAACTTCAGCCAGAACTGATTTGCCCGCGGGCAGATCTCAAGTGCGTCGCGCGGGGTGCCGTCCTGCGGCGCCAGCAAGAGGCCCGTTATGCCCCCCCGCCCCGGTCGCCGCCGCATGCCGTGGTGGGTCGCGTTGTGCGTGTTGCTGGTGCTTGCTGCCCGGCAGTACTCCCAGTGGAATTCTGCCACGCACCAGGCGCCCGACACGCGTCGGCCGTCGCCGCCCGCGCGCGGGGTCACGCCGGCGACCGACGAGCCGCCGGCGGAGACTGCTGCTCGAACCGCGCAACCACAGACCGATAACGATTGGGTTGGCGCGCAGCGAGGCGCGTATCGCGTCCAGCGTGTTGTCGACGGCGACACGCTGCTCTTGGACAACGACCAGCGCGTGCGGCTGATCGGCGTCGATACGCCCGAGTCGGTCAAACCCGACACGCCGGTCCAGCCCTTCGGCAAAGAGGCCACGGCCTTCACGCGGCAATTCCTGGCCGCCGGGCAAAACCGCGTGCGGCTCGAGTTCGACCAGGAGCGCACCGACGATTATGGCCGACTGTTGGCCTACGTCTGGGTCGGCGACCGGATGCTCAACGAAGAACTGCTCCGCGCCGGTCTGGGGCGGGCCCTGCTGCGACATCCCTATTCCCAGGCGATGAAGGACCGCTTCAAAGCGGCGCAGCAAGACGCGAGACGGCAGCGACTCGGCATCTGGTCCGACGAGCGCTAAGCCGCCCGCGCTATCGCAACAACGCGTCCGTGTCGCCGGCGACTTTCTGGAACGAATCGTGTGGGTAGAAGCAGCGGCCGATCCGGTCGGCGAGGATCGCGACGTACTCGCGGCGGAATTCTTCTTCCTCGCGCTCCGACGTCGGCACACCTGTGTTGACCGGGTACTCGTTCGACGGCAGGCGCTTTTCGAAGATCACCTCGCCGCCGGCGTGCATGTCGAGCACTTGCACACGAACCTGTGAATTGCCCTGGTAGAGCGTCGGGCCTTGGTAGATCGAAAAACTTTCCAGATCCACCGCCACGACCCGGTCGGCGTCGAGTGCCTTGCCGACTTCCTTGAATTCGAGCCAGTCGTTTTCGTCGGTCCATCGCGCCACCTTGCGATGATCGACGATCTTGATCTTCGACACGCGCTGCCCGAGCAGGCTGCTCAGCTCCTTGGCCAGCAGTTCAGGCACGCGGATGTTGCGATACTGGTCGTCGGCCGGGGGCCGGCAGATGACCACGACGTTTTGCTCCTTGAGCCCGTCGAATTCGGCCGGCTCGTCGGTGCCGCGGATGATGTACATGGCCCCGGCCAGCGCGCTGGTGCAGCCGGCCGCGGGCAACAGCGCGAGCAGGCTCAACAACCCGGCCGCGCAGGCCGCGGCCGCACGAGGTGAACAGCGTTCCATCGCCAGGACCTCTTCGGATGATTCAGTTGGAGTGAAGCTGCCCTAGCGCCATGCACAGCGCACGGCCCAATCGAGCAGCGTAAGGGCTACGAATACCCCGGCGCCCACCGCGAGCACTTCCTCGCGCGGCACGCCCAGCAGCCATCGTCCACGCAGGGCCACCGCCAGTAGCCAAGGCGCGCCCAGCGCCGCTGCTACGGCCAGCAGCGTCCCGCCCAGGTTGGCCGCCGCCGCCGCGGCGAACTGGCCACGCACGGCATGGGCCCAGGCGGTCGTCATGCCGCAGGCCGGGCAACGCTGGCCGAACAAGGTCAAGAACGTGCACGGCGGCAGTCCCAGTTGTTGGTGCGTACCAAGTCCTCGGGCATTCGGCGTCAGCCAGGCAGCCACGCAGAGCAGAGCGAGGAGCCCCAGGCCTGCCAGGCCACAGCCGAATCGCAACCGAGGAGGCAACGCGCGCGACGTTTCGGACGCGCGGAACTTTGTGGATGAGATCGAGGAAAAGCGGCGGGAAGATAGCGACGCCGCGTCAGACGTGCAAGACGGAGTCGGCCTGCTATCACGTCCAGGCATTGTTTTGCACTCCGCGCGCTGGCGAGTCTCGGGCTCAGCGCGGCTCGAGCGTCCGCTCCCAGGCGGCCAGTTCGGCCGCGTCGGCTTCATCGATCGACAACCGGCGAATCGCCGTCGCCCGCCCGGTTTGCGGGTTGATCTCGACGATAGCACCGTTGATCCGCACGTCGCCGGTCGCCACTTCGAAATGCGAGGGGACGAACGATAGCGTGGTGTCGACCACGCGATCGATTCGCCGGCCCAGGATGCTATCGTGCGGCCCGGTCATGCCCACGTCGCACTGGAATGCCGTTCCGCCGGGCAGGATCTGCTCGTCGGCCGTGGCCACGTGGGTATGCGTGCCCAGCACCGCGCTGACGCGACCGTCCAAGTAGCGGCCCATCACCTGTTTGTCGCTCGTGGCTTCGGCGTGAAAATCGACCAGCACGCAGCGGACCTGTTCGGGAAGCGACTCCAAGACGCGGTCGATGGCCGTCCACGGGCAATCGACCGGCCGCATGAATAGCCGCCCCAGCGCGCAGACGACGGCCACTGCCGTGCCGTCGCGGGCCGTCAGGACGATGTGATCGCGCCCCGGGGCCACGGCCGGGAAATTGGCCGGCTTGCAGATGTTCGCCTCGTGCTCGAGAACGCCGTTGATCTCACTGCGTCGATAGATGTGATCGCCCAGCGTGATGCCGTCGACCCCGGCGGCGATCAATTCGCGATAAATCGCGGGAGTGATGCCCGAGCCACCCGCGGCGTTCTCGGCATTGGCCACGACGAGATCAAGGCCCTCGCGCCGGATCAGGCCGGGTACGGCGCGTTCGACGATCGCACGGCCGGGCTTGCCGACGATATCACCGATGAAGAGTAGCCGCACGCCGCAACTCCCTGGGCCAAGCCGCAGGCGCGGCACCTGTCCGCGCCGCCGGTGTCGTTACTTGGCCGTCTCCGTAACCCTGATTTCGCGAATCATCGTCACCTTGATTTCGCCGGGATAGGTCAGCCGTTCCTGATAGGCGTTGGCGATGTCGCGACAGACCTTGGCCGCCGTTTCGTCGGTCGTGTCGCGCGAGCTGGCGATGACGCGCACTTCGCGGCCGGCGCGGATGGCATAGGCCTGCTCGACGCCGGAAAACTCGGTGGCAATCTGCTCGAGCTCTTCCATCCGTTTGATGTAGTGCTCGAGGTTCTCGCGCCGTGCTCCCGGCCGCGACGCGCTGACCGCATCGGCCGCGGCGATCAACACCGTATAAGGATAGTCGATGCGCAAGTCGTCGTGATGACCCAGCGCCGCGTGGACCACCTCGGGGCGCTCGCCATAGCGTTTGAGCAGATCGGCGCCGATCTTGGGGTGCCCCCCCTCGGCCTCGTGGTCCGCAGCCTTGCCGATGTCGTGCAACAGGCCGCAGCGGCGGGCCAGCCGGCCGTCGAGGCCCAGCTCTTCGGCCATCATGCCGCTCAAGAAGGCTACTTCGACCGAGTGCCGCAGCACGTTTTGGCTGTAGCTGGTGCGGAAACTGAGCCGGCCCAGCAGGTGGATGATTTTTTCATTGACGTTCGACAGGTCGACCTCCTGCACGGCCGCCTGGCCGACCTTCATCAAGTGGGCCTCGAGCTCCTTTTCGGTCTCGGCCACGACCTCCTCGATGCGCGAGGGGTGGATGCGGCCGTCGGCGATCAGCTTCTCCAGCGAAATCCGGGCGATTTCGCGGCGGACCTTGTCGAAACCGCTGACGATCACCACGCCCGGCGTGTCGTCGATGATCACGTCGACGCCCGTGGCCTTTTCGAACGCGCGGATATTGCGGCCTTCGCGGCCGATGATGCGGCCCTTCATTTCGTCGTTGGGGATGTCGACCGTGCTGGTCGTGCTTTCGGCCGCGTGGCTGGCGGCATAGCGTTGCAGCGAGGTGATCATCACTTCGCGGCTTTTCTGCTCGCAGGTCTCCTGCAGTTTGCGCTCGTGCCGCAGGATCATCGCGCCGGTTTCGCGCTGCAATTCGTCTTCGAGCATCGACATTAGCCGCGTGGTCGCGGCGTCGCGCGACAGGCCCGACAGCTCGTGGAGCTTTTGCCGCTGCATGTCGACCAGGTCGGCCGCCTCTTTGTTGCGGCGCGTGGTTTCCTCGATCCGCTCGGCCAGCTTGCGCTGGTTGTTCTCGACCATTTTCTCCTGCTTGCGCAGCTGGTCGGATTGCTGATCGATGCTGTCCTGGCGCTTGTCGAGCTGCCGCTCGCGCTCGAACAACTCGTCGCGCAGCTTGCTGATCTCGCGCTCGCCCTCGGCGCGGACCTGGATGGCCTGTTCCTTGATCTGTAGCTCGGATTCTTTGCGGCGAGTTTCGATGTCGCGCTCGGCTTGCGCGACGAGCTGCTTGGCCTTGGTCTCGGCGTCCTTCATCCGCAGGCGATCGAGGACCTTGATCAGGGCCACGGCCAAAGCGGCCGCCACGATCGCCGTCACGATCACCGCCAACACGGTCTCCGCTGGTAGCACGGCAGGCTCCTTTTACGGCTGCGAGCGCATGCGGCCATGATCCCGTGCTGAGCACCTGCGCCGAGCATGGCGCGAGGGGGCAAACGAACGCCTGCCAGCGAAACACCACGACGCAAGCGCCGTGAGGCGGGCCCGCGAGAATGAACTGCTTCGATCGACGTTGTTGGCCGATTACCGCGGTGGCCGGCCGGGCAAGGCCGGCCAGGCTCCGGACAACCAGGCGGAACCGCGCAACCCAGGCGTGCGCAACCGCGCCCGTGCGGCAGCATCCCCAGGATACGACCGCAGGCCAACTCCAGCAGAATGGATTACCCGAGCCTCGGCGTCAGGCGGGCGATAGCGCATGCAAAGCCAGGCCGCATGGGCCCACTCGGCAAACGACGCCACCGCCTGCGGCCAAAAGGCCGCGCTCGGGTGCACCGTCGAAGGCTTCACGCACCTCGACACGGCACGCATCGCGCAGCCTAGTTTGCCGAACCACTGCTGCAGAAACAGGATCACCAGGTCCAGCATTCCGCAGGTCTTTCGGTCAGGGGGCTCGTACGTCAAAAGAACCAGGAAACTCTCGCGTCGCCAGTTCGCATCTGGCCAGGGTCGTTCGACTTGCCCGAACGGGTCAGGCCGAAGACACTCGTCTACAGAGGCATCGACTTGGCGAGGGCCGGTTGGCTACTCCCCCGTGCACTCTTCGCGCCCGCCGTAAGCCAGCGGGACGACGTGCAAACTCGGATGTTTGCACGGAGCACGAAGACCCCAAGAGAGAACTACCAGCCCTCTTGTTTCAAATGTTAGCAAAAATTGAACAATCTCTGCAACCTGATGCCGCCGGGGCAATGGGAGCGCGTGCCGCCGCTGGTGAGAGCGCCGGCGCTTCAGGCAAGCTATGACGGCCAGCGGAGGTCCTTCTTTCCGCGCGCCGACCATGCGTCGCCGCGAGCCGGCTTTGGATGCATCCCTTCGAACAAGAACTTGAAGCTAGTTGGCCGCCGACCGAGTGGAGCGAGGTCACGGTCGTGATTGCCGTTTCCGGAGGGCCTGACAGCGTGGCTTTGCTGCGCGCGCTCGTCGCCTTGCGCCGGCCCGGTCTCGGCCGCCTGGTCGTAGCCCATTTCAATCACCGTTGGCGCGGGCTCGAATCGGATCGCGACGAGGCATTCGTTCGCGACTTGGCCGCGCAGCACGGGCTGGTCTGCACCGTGGAGCGAGCACCGGTCGAAGCCGGTCGCCCGCAGAGCGAAGAGGCGGCGCGCGGAGCGCGACTGGCGTTCCTGCAGGAGTCGGCCTGCGCATTCGGCGCGCGGTTTGTCGCGACGGCACACACAGCCGACGATCAGGTCGAGACGATCTTGCAGCGCATCCTCCGCGGAACCGGCCTCGGAGGCCTGGCCGGCATCCCTCGGGCCCGACCGCTTGGTCCGGCCACCTTGCTGCGGCCTTTGCTCCAAGTCCGCCGCGTCCAGGTGCTCGCCTACCTGGCGGCAATCGCACAGCCGTTTTGCGACGACGCGACGAATCTCCAGCCGGTTTTCACCCGCAACCGGCTGCGGCACGAGCTGCTGCCGCTCCTGGCGCGCGACTTCAACCCCGACGTGGCCGGCGCGCTGTTGCGGCTGGGACGGCTGGCCGCCGAGGCGCAGAGCGTCTTGCGAGAGTCGGCCCGTCGACGGCTGCAAGCCGTGGCCACGCGCTGCGACGCAGCGCAGGTCGAACTCACGCTGTCCGGCCTGCGCGACGAGCCGCGATACCTCGTGCGCGAACTGTTCGTCGAACTCTGGCGCCAGACGGGCTGGCCCGAGCAGGACATGAGCTTTGCCCACTGGGAGGCTCTGGCCGAGTTGGCGCTCGGGCCCACACCGGGTCTCGCGGCCCTCGATCTCCCGGGCGGCGTCCGAGCCCGGCTCGACGTCGCCGGCGGCGTGTTGCGGCTGAACCGTGCGCCAGTCGAACGCTGAATCAGCCGGAGACCGCGCGACAACCCGGCACGGCGCTGCGGCGCATTAGCCGCGGGGGTGAAACTTCTTGTGCACGGCCTTCAACCGCGCATGATCGACGTGCGTGTAGATCTGCGTGGTCGCGATATTGGCATGGCCGAGCATCTCCTGCACCTGGCGCAGGTCGGCACCGCCGGCCAGCAGGTGCGTTGCGAAGCTGTGGCGCATCGTGTGCGGGCTGACCGTTTCGGGTGCCCCGATGCGCAGCGCGTATTTCTTCATCAGTTCCCAGATCGATTCGCGGCGCAGCCGCAGCCCACGCCGCGAGAGCAGCACCCAAGGCGCCGTGCGCACCGCTCCGCGCAAGAGCCGGGGGCGTTCGTCGGCCAGGTAGCGCTCGATGGCGGCGATGGCCCGTCGTCCGAGGGGCACCACGCGCTGTTTATCGCCCTTGCCGTGACAGACGCAGTAGCCGGCGTCGAGGTGCAGATCGCGCAGCTCCAGGTGCGAGATTTCCGACACGCGACAGCCCGTCGCGTAGAGCAGTTCCAGCAATGCTCGATCGCGAATCCACAACGGATCGTCCGCGCCGGGGGCCCCGAGCAGGCGGTCGATCATCTCGGGCGACAACACGTTCGGCACGCGCTGCCATAACCGTTGGCTGCCGAGCAGCTCGACGGGGTTGTCCTGCACGGCACCCTCGAGCTGCAGGTAGCGGTAATACATCTTGAGCGACACGAGGTGCCGCGCCAGGCTGGCCGGGGCCAGTCCCTGGCCATGCAGCCAGGCGGCATAGTCGGACAGGTCCTGAATGGTCAGCCGGGTCAACTGGCGTCCGTCGAGCCATTGACCGAACCGCGTCAGATCGCGGCGGTAGGCTGCCACGGTGTTGTCCGACAGGTGGCACTCGTTGCGCAGATACTCGGCAAATACCGAAACGAAGCGCGGCGCCGCCGGCCGATGATCGTTGGGAAGCGGGCCGCGATGCGCGGAACCGCTCTTGCCGGGCGAGGGCCGGGCCGATTGGTCGCTCGTCGACCGGCGCGGCGCACCGCCGCGCGAGGGCGACGGTTGTGCCGGTTGGTGCGAACGTGACGCCATCGGAACACTCCAACGCGGTGAAAAACGATCCGCACCTCGCGACCAACGCATCTTGGGAACGGATTTGGTTTCGGCCCGTGGCGTAGATAAACTTCAGGGGCCGCGGGCATTCCCGGCCGGCCCCCGGCTGTCCGGCCCCCCATCCGCCGGGCAGCGAGAGCGCAACCGAGGAGTGTGCTGCTGTGCGTGTGGTGATCACCGGCGGATCGGGCTTCATCGGCTCGCACCTGTGCGATCGCTTCCTGGGCGACGGCCACGAGGTCGTCTGCCTCGACAACTATCTAACCGGTTCGCCCCGCAATACCGATCACCTGCTCGAACAGCGCGGCTTTACGCGGCTCGAATGCGACGTGGCCGAGGTGCTGCCCGTCAGCGGCCGCGTGGATGCGGTTCTGCACTTTGCCTCGCCGGCCAGCCCGATCGGCTACCTGCGCAATCCGATCGAAACGATGCGCTGCGGCGCGCAGGCCACGTTCCTGTGTGCCGAGCTGGCCCGCCGGCATCATGCCCGGCTGCTCCTGGCCAGCACGAGCGAGGTCTACGGCGACCCACTCCAGCATCCGCAAACCGAGACCTATTGGGGCAACGTCAACCCCATCGGGCCGCGCAGCGTCTACGACGAGGCGAAGCGTTTTGCCGAGGCGGCCGTGATGGCCTATCACCGCGAGTTTGGGCTGGCCACGCGGATCGTGCGGATCTTCAACACCTATGGACCGCGAATGCAGGTCGACGACGGCCGGGCACTGCCGAGCTTTATCTCGCAGGCCCTCCGCGGCGAACCCATCACCGTCTATGGCGACGGCAGCCAGACGCGCAGCTTCTGCTACGTCACGGACCTGGTCGATGGCATCGTGCGCCTGTTGCACAGCGACTTCGTCGAGCCGGTCAACTTGGGCAATCCGGCCGAGTTGACGATGCGCGAGCTGGCCGAGGAAGTCGTCGAGCTGACCAGTTCGACCAGCACGCTCGTCTACGGCGACTTGCCCGAGGACGATCCCAAGCTGCGGCGGCCCGACATCGCCCGGGCCCAGAAAGTTCTCGGCTGGCAACCGTCGGTCGATCGCCGCACGGGCCTGGCCCGGACGATCGAATATTTCAAGGCCGAGCTGGCCCGGGTCGCTGCTTGCGATCCGTGAGTCGATTAAGCTGATCGAAATTCAGCTTTTCTCGCGAGGGCCATGCGATGAGCGCCGTACAGCGCGCTGTTCCCCTGGTTGCCCTGGCCGACCTGGTGGCCGGGCAAGAGGCCGACTGCTTCGCGCTGTTGTCGCGCCGCGAAGAACTGCAAACCAAGGACGGCAAGCCGTACTTCCGCGTGACGTTTCGCGACGCCCGGCGCGAAATCGCCTTCCCGATCTGGAGCGACTCGGCCTGGGCCATCGCCTGTCGCGATACGTGGACCGTGGGCGGCTGCTACAAGCTGCGCGTCGTGCTGCGCGAGACGAACTTCGGCCCGCAATTGGAAATCCGCAAGATCCGCGAGGCCGGCCCGGACGACGCGGCCGACGGATTCGACCCGGCCATGTTCCTGCCGCGGTCGCGGTTCGACTCGGTGCAGATGTTCGACGAGCTGGCCGGCCTGGCCCGGGACCGCATTGCTGAGCCCGAGCTGCGGCAACTGGTGCTCGACGTGTTGGAGCAAAATCGGGAGCAACTGCTGCGCTGGCCCGCAGCGCGGCGCAACCATCACGCTTTCGCCGGCGGATTTCTCGAACACGTGCTCAACGTGACCCGGCATGCCACCTGGCTGGCCGAGCAATACGACCGCCTCTATCCCGACCTCGAGCCACGGCTCAATGTCGGCCTGGTCACGGCCGGGGCGATCGTGCACGACCTCGGCAAGCTGCGCGAGCTCGAACTGCTGCC
The DNA here is from genome assembly GCA_019694435.1 of Pirellulales bacterium. Classification (NCBI taxonomy): domain Bacteria; kingdom Pseudomonadati; phylum Planctomycetota; class Planctomycetia; order Pirellulales; species Pirellulales bacterium. The sequence goes on along the minus strand of JAIBBZ010000056.1, from coordinate 715 downwards.
TGACGGCACGCAATATACGGCCGCGGGCAACCTGATCGGCCATATCCTGCAAGGCCGCGACATGCTGCGCGAGGCGGCCGCCGGCCGGGCGATCGACCCGGAGCTGCTGCTGCGGCTCGAGCACGTCATCGTCGCCCATCAGCGGCTGCCCGAATGGGGATCGCCCAAGCCGCCGATGACGCCCGAGGCGATGATCGTCCACTATGCCGACGACCTGGACGCCAAGTACCAGATGCTCTATCGCGCGTTGGCCGACGAATCGGGCACCGGCCCGATCACTTCGAGCCGCAATCCGATGAACCAGCCGTTCTACCGCGGCGGGTAAGGCGGGCCGATGCTCCTTCGCCGGGCAGAATTGCGCCCGGCCCTGACACGACCGCACGGGGCAATTCCACCATGACGAACCAGCCCAAAGCGTCGTTCGACGTGTTTTTGAGCTATCGCAAGCCGGACGTCGAGCTGGCCCGGGCCGTCTATCGGCGGCTGGTCGCCGCCGGGCTCACGGTCTGGTTCGACGAGCAGCGGCTCGAAACGGGCGATCACTGGTATCGCGAGATCGACCGCCACTGCCAGGCCAGCCGCGTCGTGGTGCCGGTGCTCACGCCGCGCTGGCAGCAGTCGCAGTGGACGCGGTTCGAGGCCTACGGCGCCGCCGTCGTCGTGCCGGTGCTCGTCGAGGGCGAGTTTCAGGACGTGGCGCCGCCGCCCTTGCGCA